>JAOUFM010000005.1 GCA_029858205.1 Deltaproteobacteria bacterium
TTGGCGTCCCCACGGGGATTCGAACCCCGGTTACCGCCGTGAAAGTTAGAACCTATAAAAAACTGTAACTCCGCGGCTTGCTTGGCTTTCTTCCAATTTATTGATTTTTAAGGGTTTCTATAGATTCCAATGATTCCGAGGATTCCAATAATTCTGTGGATAACTGCAGGGAGGGGGCACAAAAAGGGGCACAGTAGAGATACTTAGCGCCGTAACCCCTCACCTTAATCCTCTCCCCAATGCGATTGGGGAGAGGAATTTTTGGGGAAAGCCGCAATTGTTTGCGCATGAGAATATCTGCACCTGCATATAAAAATCCCTCTCCACGATAAAATTCGGGGAGAGGGATAAAGGGAGAGGGGCACCGGGCTTGATTTGCATTTCGTAAGCTCCGTGGCTCGGCTGGCCTCGTTTCTAAAAATTTGGTGGGCGGTGCCACCCTACCCGGCTACGCCGAACCATAATTTTTACGATTAACCCAAATATATATTCTTGTCTTTAAAAAAATATAATTGCATAACTTCTTCAGAATCATCGAGAAAATCTGCTGTATACATCAACCCGTAATTACGCCTCTTTCCGGTAAATCTCAATACTATCGGCGTTTCCTTCAAATATATAAAACTCTCTCTCGATGCCTGAAATTTGAACCCATCCGAAGACAAACCTCCATATACACTCTTAAAAACGCGAAAACTCGTACCAACACCAACCCCGTCTTTCAACTTAAACTTCTTGCTACTCGTAATAACACCAAGAACTTTATCTTTACTCCGTATCGTGTCACCTTTAGAGTCCAGAAGAACAATAAACACATCTCCATCCTTTACAATTTCACACCTGTAAAATGAAACAGTTTCACTTACAGACCACTTCCCCCTCAAAGAACCGTCAAAATAACACTTCGCCCTAGGTTCAAGATCCTTATAGGTCATACCCAGTTTTATACCAAGGTAATCTTCGACCTCGGCGATAACCCTAGCATCCCCGCCATGCGCCGCTTGTTCATTATTATTGACACAACCAAAACAAGCCACATAAACGAACATACAAAAACCTATTGTCAGCACTTTTGACACCTTTTTAACTCCTCTCCTATTTTACTTGTCTATAATATCTAATTTCAATATAACCATCCTCATAATATTGTGGCAAAGAATAGGCCCCTTCTGGACTGGTTGTCATAGTTCCCTTTGTATACCCACCTTCACTTGCAACACGTATCCCGTTTTTATCGCTTTGCACAACTATGCCACTATGCACTATCCCATTGGTATACGTAGGCTCCGACCCATCCTCCGTAAATCCTTGCCAATCCCAATAGATCGCCACATCATTAACCTCCGGAATCGAAACTTGCTTATAACCTTCATCCATCAAAAGTGTGGCAATACCAGAAATAATCCACATATCAGACGTACCAAATGTGAACCCGTGACAATTGTTTCTATACTCTTCGTCTCCTTTTATGAATTTAACGGCTTGAAGTGGGTTCCCCCTATCTGTAAATATAAATCCCTTCTGCACCATTGCACTTATTACTGTACCATCCTCTAATTTATACGAATCGAAATAAATCTCTGTACTTGGTACAAAAATAGGCCTTCCCTGGGAATCCCTTTGTCCAACCCCGACGGATCCGTGAACCTCACCGGATTCCCTGAGACGTACGCGTACAGGTTCATGCCACCCTTGAAACCTATCGGGTCCTTCGTTATAAACCGGCCTGCTTCTGCGTCGTAGTAGCGCGCGCGGTAGAAGTAAAGGCCCGTCTCTCTGTCGTACTCTCTTGCAGTATACGTGTACGGCTGCTTAATCCGGTTCTTTAAATCCTTCAGGTCGCCGAAAAATCCGTATTGATAGTCCTGCACAACGGTCTGGTTTTTGTCCGTCAGCGCGACAATCGAGCCCAGTCCGTCCGCATGATAAAAGTATACACCCTTGTCCGTTGTCAGCGCAAGCGGCTCGTCGATCCCCGAGCCGTGCGTATAGCGGTTGCCTACGTTGCCGCTGCCGTCGTACTCTACGAGTATATCCTCTCCGTCATAGAAGTAGCGCGTAGTCTCGCCGGACGATGAGATTGCTTCGCCGCCGCTCGCAATGACAGCCTTTTCGATTCTCCGCCCGAACACATCATATTTAAATTCGACAATGCTTCCATCCGCATTCACAACCTTAATCAGCCTATTCTCAAAGTCATAGCCGTAACGCGTCGTGCCGGTCGCGCTTGTCTTGCTTATGAGGTTGCCGTTTCTGTCGTACACGTAAGTTGCGTCCTTATCGCGCACGAGCTGGTTTGCCGCGTTGTACTCGTATGTCCTGTTCTTCTCGGCAGTGAGGCGGTTGCCGAGCGGGTCGTAGGTGTAATGCTCGGTCTGGTTCCCTATTGCAGTCGCGTTCGCCGTCTTTGCCGCGTTCTTGCCGCTTCCTGCCTTACCCTTTATGCTGCTCTCCACACCGCTCCATCCGGTTGTCGAGTAATTGGCGGACGTGAGGCGGTAGTTATCGTCATACGAGTACGCGGCAGTCCTGGCTTCATTCGTGTTGGTTACGCGGTTGCCGACGTTGTCAAAGGTGTACTCGTTCTTTGCAAAAGTTATTCCCGTAGATGTCGTATTATAAAGGCCCGTAAGGCGTCCGACATTGTCATAGGTGTACGCGGCCGTTACGCCATTCGGGTAGCTAAGACCGCTTCTCCTGCCAAGCGTATCGTATGTAAAGGTAAACGTGCCTGCCACAGAGCCAATCGAGCCCGGGCGGCCGTTACCATCATACACGTAAGACGTGACATCTCCAAGCGGCGACCTCATGGCAGAGAGCCTTCCGGCAGAGTCATAGGCAATTAAAATATGATTGCGCTGGCCGCGCGGCCGAGGTTTGGAAAAATCAAGCGCCGTAACCCCTCACCTTTATCCTCTCCCCAATGCGATTGGGGAGAGGCAATTTTGGAAGAGCAACACATTTATCGTGCAAAAATAAAATCCCTCTCCCTGCATCAACGCGGGGAGAGGGAAAAAGGGAGCGGGGCACCGGGCTTGGTTTGCATTTCGTAAGCTCCGTGGTTCAGCTAACCTCGTTTATAAAAATTTGGTGGGCTGTGCCCACCCTACCCGGCTTTTACATTCAATATCTCCCATGCAAATATCCATAATAAGCTCGTTCTGCATTTTCTTTTAAATATTTAATAGGGCAACTTACGATATAATTACTAAGTTTTTCTTCTGCATCATCAATCGGTCGCTTTTTACCATACAATTCATCTGCTTCGAGAATAGCTTGCATAAGTTTGCGATTCCAAAACGAATGAAAGGACAATATTTTCTCAACGATACAAACAAAATCTTTTGAAGTAATATCTGATGGAAATTTAATATCCATACCAATATATAAAGCCATTTTCTTTGCCAGAGCAATATTTTCGCTATCAAATAAATTCTCAATTTTATCGACACTACAAGAAGCAAACTTTTCCATAAAAGAATTTATAATTTTCATTTCGCTATTAGTACTCAACACACACCTCCCGCATCAATATTTCCAAGGGCACATGCGAAATGGCCAAATATAATCCTGTGCCAAACAATTTCTCAAGCACATTCCACAATCACCAGTCATCTTACCATTCACACACAATAAATATAATTTTTGACAACTATCGTAACCCCCACCGTCTCCACTTTTCCCGGATTCTGTTGAAGAACAATAATCAGGTTCCTCCCAATAAAAACTGGTTTCTTTTCTTGCCGATGACGTTTTATAATAAGGATCTTTACCGTCATGTGCCACAGACTCCGTAGCATTATCCTTACCTAATTCATAAAGCTTATATGTAACATAGGTGCCGACCACTATTGCTACTACATATAAATTGCCTACTCTAGCAGATGCAGGTTGGGGTGCGGGCGCAGGTGGTGCTGGAGCAGGTACAGGGGCAGGTGGTGGAGCAGGTACAAATATTGGAGGTACCGCTTCCTCCCCCCACGGGTCTATAAAGTTCACCGGATTCCCACCGACGTACGCATACATATTCATGCCGCCACGGAAGCCTATCGGATCTTTGGTGATAAAGCGGCCTGCTTCTGCGTCGTAGTAGCGGGCGCGGTAGAAATAAAGGCCCGTCTCTCTGTCGTACTCTCTTGCAGTGTACGTATACGGCTGCTTAATCCGGTTCTTTAAATCCTTCAAGTCGCCGAAAAATCCGTATTGATAGTCCTGCACAACGGTCTGGTCTTTGTCCGTGAGCGCGACAATCGAGCCCAGCCCGTCAGCATGATAAAAGTATACACCCTTGTCCGTTGTCAGCGCAAGCGGCTCGTCAATCCCCGGGCCGTGCGTGTAGCGGTTGCCGACGTTGCCGCTGCCGTCGTACTCGAAAAGTATATCCTCTCCGTCGTAGAAGTAGCGCGTTACTTCGGCGCTTCCCGATGAGATTGCTTCGCTTCCGCTCGCAATGACGGTCTTTTTCTCAATCCTTCTGCCGAACACGTCGTACTTGAATTCCACGCGCGTACCATCGGGGTTTGTCACGCTCACGAGCCTGTTCTCAAAGTCATAACCGTAACGCGTCGTGCCGGTCGAAGAACTCTTTGAAATCAAATTGCCGTTTCTGTCGTACACGTAAGTTGCGTCCTTGTCGCGCACGAGCTGGTTAGCCGCGTTATACTCATACGTCCTGTTCTTCTCGGCAGTGAGGCGGTTGCCAAGCGGGTCGTAAGTGTAGTGCTCGGTCTGGTTCCCTATTGCAGTCGCGTTCGCTGTCTTTGCCGCGTTCTTGCCGCTTCCGGTCTTGCCCTTTATTGCGCTCTCCACACCGCTCCATCCGGTTGTCGAGTAATTGGCGGACGTGAGACGGTAGTTATCGTCATACGAGTACGCGGCAGTCCTGGCTTCGTTCGTGTTGGTTACGCGGTTGCCGACGTTGTCAAAGGTATATTCGTTCTTTGCAAATGTTATTCCGGTAGATGTCGTGTTATAAAGGCCCGTCAGGCGGCCGACATTGTCGTAGGTGTACGTTGCCTTTACGCCATTCGGGTAGCTGAGGCCGCTTCTCCTGCCAAGCGTGTCGTATGTAAAGGTAAACGCGCCTGCTGCAGAGCAATCGAGCCCAGGCGGCCGTTACTATCATACACGTAAGACGTGACATCTCCAAGCGGCGACCTCATGGCCGAGGGCCTGCACCCGAACGAAAAGCTGTCATTGCGAGGCCGTAGGCCGGAGCAATCTCACGTTGTCATTCCCGCGAAGGCGGGAATCCAGTGTCTTACCTTATTTCCTCCCCTTTACAAGGGGAGGCACGGAGGGGTAAAATCTGTCTGTCATCTTGAACTTGATTCAGGATCCATTTTTTCAAAATCGAGATGCTGAAATTAATTCAGCATGACAAATGCCTTTGCGCTGGCCGCGCGGCTTTGGCCGTAAGGTCTGCAAGGCTGCGACCCCGCCGCACAGCCGCCCCGCTCCAAACCCTGCCTTAAATCGCTTCGCTTATGCGCCCTCGGTTTGACGCCCGCCTCCTGCGCGGCCCGCTTAAGCCTTGCGTGACCTCACGGCCGGGGTTTGGAAAGAAACGCGCGCCGTAACCCCTCACCTTTATCCTCTCCCCAATGCGATTGGGGAGAGGAAATTTTTTAAAGAACACCGCTGCTATCGCGCATGAGAATGTCCGTGGCAGCAGGCGTGACGCCTGCACCCGAATATAAAAATCCCTCTCCACGATAAAATTCGGAGAGAGGGAGAAAGGGAGAGGGGCACCGGGCTTGGTTTGCATTTCGTAAGCTCCGCAGATTTTTTGTCGGGTTACGCTTCGCTAACCCGACCTACCCGGCTTCCAAGACGGTATCTACTTGGCTACATATCTTTTACATTTTCAGCTTTCATCTTTTCAATTTTCTCATCACGCCAAACTTCATATTCTTCCCGTAATTTGCTCAAGACAACGTACGGGTCTTCACTAGGATTTATATCCTTCACTATAGAACTTATATCGACAGTAGTACCATAACCTTTCTCTGAACCAACAAAATGTCCCCATACCAAATCACTGCCAGCAGGATCTATACCATTTAAAATCAAAAAAATATCATCCAACATGTCCCATCTAGCCACAAGCTCACCAAGAGAGCCATACATTGCCCCTCTCTTCCTGGATGCTTCCATGTAGCCTTTTATAAAAATAATAATTTTATCTAGTTTTTCTTCCATTTCTTTTCCGATAACATCTCCCTTATTTCGGAATTGTTACTATAACCTCTTCTACTATTGGTGCATATCCGCCAAGTACTCTTTGCCCAAACATGGACAGATATGCTTCGGCCTCCATACCTGCAGGACCAGTAATACCATCATAAATAACGTTTCCGACTCTCACCACAAAGTGTTCACCACGCTCTGCAAATTTTATCCCATTTATCGTGAAAACCTGAGCCCTGTGCGGATCAGTTATTCTTAAAAGCTGTACCGCAAGATCCTTTTCCGCTGCAAACATATTATACAAACTTCTAGCTATATCCTCACATTTACCAGCCGCTAAATTAACCCCTCCCAAGACTCTATTTAAAACAGCCTGCCAATACCGCAACTGATTGACGGTAGCTCCTGTAATTCCTCCCGCTTGAGCAAATGCAATTACATCTCTCACCGAGTTGTTAGCTAATGTCTCTAATAGTTTTGCCCTATACGAATCTCCTCCAAAGAGCCCAGCCTCCCCCCACGGATCCGTGTAGTTCACCGGGTTGCCAGAGACGTATGCATACACATTCCAGCCGCCCTCAAAGCCAATCGGGTCTTTGGTTATAAAGCGGCCTGCTTCTGCGTCGTAGTAGCGGGCCCTGTAAAAATACAGCCCCGTCTCTCTATCGTACTCCCTTGCCGTATACGTATACGGCTGCTTAATCCGGTTCTTTAAATCCTTCAGGTCACCAAAGAATCCGTACTGATAATCCTGCACAACGGTCTGATTTTTGTCAGTCAGCGCGACAATCGAGCCCAGTCCGTCCGCATGATAAAAGTATACACCTTTGTCCGTTACGAGCGCAAGCGGCTCGTCAATCCCCGGGCCGTGCGTGTAGCGGTTGCCGACGTTGCCGCTGCCGTCGTACTCTACCAAAATATCTTCACCATCATAGAAATAACGGGTAACCCCCTCACCCCCACCCTCTCCCGCAAGGGGCGAGGGAGTTGTTTTCTTTTCTATGCGTCTGCCGAACACGTCGTACTTGAACTCCACCCTCGTACCGTCCGGGTTTGTCACGCTCACGAGCCTGTTCTCAAAATCATAGCCGTACGTGGTCGTGCCGGTCGCGCTTGTCTTGCTTATGAGGTTGCCGTTCCTGTCGTACGCATAAGTCGCGTCCTTGTCGCGCACGAGCTGGTTTGCCGCGTTGTACTCATATATCCTGTTCTTCTCGGCCGTAAGGCGGTTGCCGAGCGGGTCGTAGGTGTAATGCTCGGTCTGGTTAGAGATTGCCGTGGCAGCAGGCGTGACGCCTGCACCCGCATATAAAAATCCCTCCCCCCGTTGAAGTTCGGGGAGAGGGAAAAAGGGAGAGGGGTGCGGGCTTGAGGTGCATTCAATAGGCTCCGTGGTTCAGCTAACCTCGTTTATAAAAATTTGGTGGGCTGTGCCCACCCTACCCGGCTTGAAATGATATTTTAGGTAAAACATTTTGCAATATTACTTTCGCCAAATCTTCACCATAAAAAAACAACTCGTCATCAACAGGTTCTATGAAGCAAACTATTTCATCCTTAACAAAAGCCTCTACTTCTTTAATTGTGCTCATTTTCCCTTTGGCAAACGCTTCTATTATTTTAGCTTCCATGCCAATTTTCCCAAAAAACATGTGAAATCGAGAAAAATGCCATACCTTCTTAGATAAAACCTTAACACCTGTCTCTGCAGATGTAATATCTTTTATTATATAAAAAATATTACCCTTATACCTCCCCAATTCTATAGATTTTTTTCTAAAAATATCCAAAATAGAAGGGCTTAAATTTACAATAACTATCGCAAATCCTTCTTCCAAAACTTTATATACTATAGTCTTGAAAAGTTCTTCCTTTCTATGCCTACTATCTAATATCGCAAACGGTACAGGCATTGCTTCCTCCTAATTTCATTTTTTCAATAACCAATGCTTTATATAGCCCCCAAGCGCATCGATATGCCACTTTATAGCCCTTGTGGCTTTTCCTGCCTTGTCATATATAGTAAGCATATGTTTTTCCAATCTAAACAAATTGCCATAATCTATTAAAGTATAGGCTGGAGTGCCATCCGCCAAATACCATATTCTGCCTGCATTCCTCAATCCATATGCACCACAAAGCGTACCTGCTGTAGCAAAGTATGTTTCTGGCGTCCACGCCGACGCAATAACTCCTCCAACCCAATATGTTGCATTACCTGTCTTCTGATATTGTTCTGCATACCACATTGCTGAATCTTCCGCAATTGGTTGCCCCAAAGATTCGGATACTGGCGTAATTGGATCGGCTGATGGATCCCAGTTAGTATCCCATATACAATCCTCACCATAACAAACCTTCAACCCCCACGGATCCGTGTAGTTCACCGGATTACCGCCCACGTACGCGTACAGGTTCATACCGCCACGGAAGCCAATCGGGTCCTTCGTTATAAAGCGGCCTGCTTCGGCGTCGTAGTAGCGCGCGCGGTAGAAATAAAGGCCCGTCTCTCTATCGTATTCGCGGGCAGTGTACGTGTACGGTTGTTTGATTCTATTTTTCAGGTCCTTTAAATCCCCAAAAAATCCGTACTGATAATCCTGCACAACGGTCTGGTTCTTGTCCGTTAGCGCGACGATCGAGCCCAGTCCGTCCGCATGATAAAAGTATACACCCTTGTCCGTTGTCAGCGCAAGCGGCTCGTCGATCCCCGGGCCGTGCGTGTAGCGGTTGCCGACGTTGCCGTTTCCATCGGTCTCGACGAGTATATCCTCGCCGTCGTAGAAATAGCGCGTTACTTCGGCGCTTCCCGATGAGATTGCTTCGCCGCCGCTCGCAATGACAGCCTTTTCGATCCTTCTACCGAACACGTCATACTTGAACTCCACCCTCGTATTGTCAGGGTTTGTCACGCTCACGAGCCGGTTCTCGAAATCATAGCCGTAACGCGTCGTGCCGGTCGAAGAACTCTTTGAAATCAAATTGCCGTTTCTGTCGTACACGTAAGTTGCGTCCTTGTCGCGCACGAGCTGATTTGCCGCGTTGTACTCGTATGTCCTGTTCTTCTCGGCAGTGAGGCGGTTGCCGAGCGGGTCGTAGGTGTAGTGCTCGGTCTGGTTCGCAGCAGGCGTGACGCCTGCACCCGCATATAAAAATCCCTCTCCCCGTTGAAGTTCGGGGAGAGGGTGAAAGGGAGAGGGGCACCGGGCTTGGGGTGCATTTTCTAAGCTCCGTGGTTAGATTGACCTCGATTTAAAAAACACGCGGCGGGTATGACCCCGCCCTACCCGCTTACATTTTCAGCCTTCATCTTTTTAATCTTATCGTCCCGCCACGCTTCGTATTCTTCACGTAGTTTTGTCAAAACGACATACGGATCTTCTTTAGAACCTATATTTTTAACTACCGCATCAATAGGAGCCATGGTGCCATAATTCTTTATAGAACTAATAAAATGCCCCCAATTCAGATCCGTTTTAACCGGGTCTATCTCATTCAAGATAAAAAAGACTATATCCAACGTTTCCCACCTTGCTTCAAGAACATCTAGAGAACCATACATTACTCCCCTCTTTTTGGAGGCCACCATAAAACCTTCTATGAATTCCTTAAGCTTATCTATTTGCTCTCTTGCCTGCATCGTTTATCTCTCTATTTAGGGACCGTTTCTATAACCGTTTCCACGACAGGTGCATATCCACGCAAAACTTTATCCCCAAACATACTGAAATAGGCTTCTGCTTCCATTCCTGCCGGACCAGTGATAGCATCATAAATCCTATTCCCGACTCTTACCACATAATGTTCGCCCCGAATGGCAAACCTTGTACCATTATACACAAAATTCGTAGCATCGTGAGGATCTGTTATTCTTAAAAGCTGTGCCGAAATCCCCTCTTCCGCAGCAAACATATTATACAATCTTTCAGCTATTTGTCTGCATTCACCAGCCGCTAAATTAGCTCTGCCTAGCACTCTACTTAAAACAGCCTGCCAATACCGAACATTCGTTAGTAACTGGGTGACTTCAGCTGTTGCCTTATGAGCACTTAATACCGCCATGGCCCCAGCGAAATCTCCAGATGCAATCAGCGCAAGTGCATCAGTCTTAACCTTAATTATCAACCCCCACGGATCCGTGTAGTTCACCGGATTCCCGGCCACGTACGCATACATATTCATGCCGCCACGGAAGCCTATCGGGTCCTTCGTTATAAAGCGGCCTGCTTCTGCGTCGTAGTAGCGCGCGCGGTAGAAATACAGCCCGGTCTCTCTATCGTATTCTCTTGCCGTATACGTGTACGGTTGTTTGATTCTATTTTTCAGGTCCTTTAAATCCCCGAAAAATCCGTACTGATAATCCTGCACAACGGTCTGGTTCTTGTCCGTGAGCGCGACGATCGAGCCCAGTCCGTCCGCATGATAAAAGTATACACCCTTATCCGTTGTCAGCGCAAGCGGCTCGTCGATTCCCGGGCCGTGCGTGTAGCGGTTGCCGACATTGCCGCTGCCGTCGTACTCTATGAGTATATCCTCACCGTCGTAGAAGTAGCGCGTTACTTCGGCGCTTCCCGATGAGATTGCTTCGCCGCCGCTCGCAAAGACAGCCTTCTCGATTCTCCGCCCGAAGACATCATATTTAAATTCGACAATGCTTCCATCCGCATTCACAACCTTAATCAGCCTGTTCTCAAAGTCGTAGCCGTAGGTGGTCGTGCCGGTCGCGCTTGTCTTGCTTATGAGGTTGCCGTTTCTGTCGTACACGTAAGTCGCGTCCTTATCACGCACGAGCTGGTTAGCCGCGTTGTACTCATACGTCCTGTTCTTCTCGGCCGTGAGGCGGTTGCCGAGCGGGTCGTAGGTGTAGTGCTCGGTCTGGTTCCCTATTGCAGTCGCGTTCGCTGTCTTTGCCGCGTTCTTGCCGCTTCCGGTCTTGCCCTTTATGCTGCTCTCCACACCGCTCCATCCTGTTGTCGAGTAATTGGCGGACGTGAGGCGGTAGTTATCGTCATACGAGTACGCGGCAGTTCTGGCTTCGTTCGTGTTGGTTACGCGGTTGCCGACGTTGTCGAAGGTATATTCGTTCTTTGCAAATGTTATTCCGGTAGATGTCGTGTTATAAAGGCCCGTCAGGCGGCCGACGTTGTCGTATGTGTACGTTGCCTTTACGCCATTCGGGTAGCTAAGACCGCTTCTCCTGCCAAGCGTATCGTATGTAAAGGTAAACGTGCCTGCCACAGAGCCAATCGAGCCCAGGCGGCCGTTACCATCATACACGTAAGACGTGACATCTCCAAGCGGCGACCTCATGGCCGAGAGCCTTCCGGCAGAGTCGTAGGCGTAGGAGATGCTTCTTGCCTCGGAATCCGTGATGCCCGTAACCCTGCCTGCAGAGTCGTAGGCAAAGGAGTACGCCGTGTTCCGATTGCCCGCGTATGTCAGGCGGCCAACAGAGTCGTAGCCAAAGCCCGCTGCAGTGCCGTCTGGGTAGAGCTTTCTCTTCAAGCGGCCGAGTTGGTCGTATTCGTAGCTGATGGTGTTGCCCTCGGCGTCAGTGCGGCTAGCTACGTTGCCGCGCGAGTCGTAGGTGTAATAAATCGAATTCCCGAGCGGGTCGGTCTCGTGCGTCATGCGGCCCATGAGATCGTAGTGGTAAGCAGTCCTGCTGCCGTTTGCGTCGGTAACGCTCGTTAACCTGTCTGCCCCGCCGCCGGAGCCGCACATGCCGCAAGTGCCGGTCTCGCCGTAACCGAGCACGGTAGACTGCCCCATCGCATCCGTCACCTTGATAAGGCGGCCCTTTGAGTCGTATTCGTAATACGTGGTGTTTCCGTTTGCATCGGTCACACTTGTCCTGTTGCCTGCGGCGTCGTAGGTGAACACGGTTACCTTACCGTCTGCCGAGGTTACCTTTACAAGCCTCCTCATCGAATCGTACTCGTAAGTGGTAGCGCCGCCAAGCGCGTCCGTTGCCGTAAGAAGGTTCCCTGCGTTGTCGTAGGTAAAGGTCGTCACGCCGCCATCCGGGGCAGTGACAGTTACGAGGTTATTCTGCTCGTCGTAGCCAAAGCGCGTGACCGTGCCGTCTGCGGCTGTTATGGCCGAGACATTGCCCTTTTCGTCGTATTCGTAAGACGTGCTTGTGCCGTCGGCATTGGTAACGCTTATGAGATTTCCGCTTGCGTCGTAGGCATACGTCGTAGTGCTGCCGTCCGCAGTCGTAACGCTTGTCACCTTAGAATATTCGTTATAGGTAAAGGAGGTCGAGTTGCCTTCGGAGTCCGCGACCGAAAGCACGTTACCCGCGCTGTCATAGGTAAAGTACGACGCGCTGCCGTCCGACCTGGTCTCGCTTATAAGGTTGGCATGGGAGTCGTAGCTGTAGTACGTAGTGTTACCCTCTGCGTCTGTCTTGGATGTGACAACACCCATGTCCGCATCATAGCTGTACGTCCACACGCCGCCGTCCTTTTCCGTAACCGTGGTAGTGGTGGAACCGCTCGTAGCCGGATAGGATACGGTGCGCTTAAGGCCCTCGGGGTCTGTTGCGGATACAACCTTATAGTCAGAATCGTACTCGTAGGTCGTAACCCCGCCCGCGGGAGAGGTCTTGGTCTTCATGTTGCCGTAGGAATCGTAGGTAAAGGCCCAGCCCGTGGAATCGGCAAAGATTATGGACGACACGTACCCGCCGGAATACGCAAGTGCTGCGCTACCGCCCGCAGAGCTAACTCCGGTAAGCAGGCCGCTGCCGTTATATGAGAACTCAACCGTCCTGCCATTTGCGTCTGTAACCGAGACAAGGCGGCCGTTTAAGTACGCGAAGGTCACCGTGCGGCCGTCGAGCGCGACAACTGCGCTTGCCTTGCCGCTTGCGTTGAACTCGATACGCGAGCCGTCCTTGGCGGTG
Organism: Deltaproteobacteria bacterium; assembly: GCA_029858205.1. Lineage (NCBI taxonomy): Bacteria > Pseudomonadati > Myxococcota > Myxococcia > Deltaproteobacteria bacterium. The sequence goes on from JAOUFM010000005.1 coordinate 13,100, forward strand.
AGCGTGAAGGTGCCGTCGGCGTTCTTCGTAATCGTCGAGTACTCGCCGACAACGTCCGCTGTCCTGTACACCGAGCCGTCGAAGTTATAGAAGTACGGCTGACCGCTGCCTGTGACAAAGAGGAGCCTATCCGAGCCAAGCTCCCTTATCTCCATCTCGTAGCTGTGCCTCCACTTTGTGCCCATGACGCCGGGGACAAAGAGCCTGCTGTTGTACTTAAACCCTACGCCCGGAACCGCGCCGGGCACGCCGAAGTTATCATGCAGCGCGCCGGTAGCGATATTGGCTGCAGAGGCTATCTGCGCAAGCAACCTGCATTCAGGCGTTGCGTCAAGTAGATACGTGGCGGTCTTTGTCTGCTTACAACTTGCATTGTTTTTCTCATGTGCATCCAGAGAAACCGAGAATTCAACTGGCTTTGGAGCCTCACTAGTATTGGTATTCGACGGCAAGAAAGAACTAACTGTAATCAACCAGCTAGCCGTATAGCCCAACGAACTCACACCGCCACTCCCTAACGTATACTGCCATATGGCATCCTCGGCGCTTGCGGGCCCCGTTATGTATGCAAAAAATTCAATATAGTTCGTGGTGGTAACATTTAGCACATCCCCCACGTTCCTTATAACTCCCCCATCTGTATGCGCCTCTATATCGCTAAGCTGCAGAGTGCAGCAACCGGCAGCCGGAGTCTTTGCAGAATCATTATCATCGCAGTCGAAGATGATTCCGCTCTCATCCCTTTTAATACCGTTGAAATATTCGCCATTGATGTTAACATCATACGCCGCACTGTAACCATCTGGCTTGATGCAGGCGGACGTGCTCTCATGACTACCCTCGGCGTTCTTAAAGGCATACAAATCCTGGTCAACGTCCTTTATCCACTCCTTTTCGAGCGTAGCCTCAGGCGCGGCATTCGTATCGTCGCAGTCGAAAACGATAACACTATTGCCATTTTCATCGATCTCGGTCTTTATATCTCTCCTCGCGGTATAATGCAGCAGATTCGGGTTATTACAGGCCAGCACGCTCTGTATAGTGCCACCGGCATCGAATGCATACTTATCCAAATCAGAATCCTTTACCCATTCCGACTTTATACACTTACATCTCTCAGGCACGTCCTCCTTGACGATTCTTTGCACCACTCCAGTCGTCGTGCCCTGGCCGTTTATTGCGTCCACACGATAGTAGTAATCCGTATTAACGGCAAGATTTTCGAAAGTATACGTAACGGTATACGGCTCGACTCCTGTCTTTGAGTTGCCGTCGGGGTACGAGGAAACCTCGGTCATGGCGTTAATATCGGGACTCGTGCCAAAGTAAATCTTATAACTCGAAGAGCAGAAAGTATTGGGCTGGATGGTGGCGTTTATCTTATACTTACCGCACTCAACCTCATCGAACTTGCCTGTAGAATACGTTACCTTTGGCGCAAGATTCTTGGTGGCTACTATAGGCACTTTGACCTTTGCCGTATAGGACGTAAGCACAATATCACCATTATTCTCGTTTGACGGCAACAGCGGAGGATACACTCGTACCGTAGTGCTGCACTCCCCTTTGGTGCAAGTCGTGGAGTACGGAGCAATGGACAACCAGTTCATACTATTATTCGCCTGTTCGTCGCTTGCGCCAATCGTATAATAGCGCCCAGGCGCGCTAACCGTTACATTTAATTTATGCACCCAATCACCGCCGGAATATGTCCATCCGGATTCCGCTGGAATGGTACATCCCGGCACTTGGGCAAAATACAACGCTTGCTCGACAGGCGTAATAACCGGCTCGACAATCTGTTCAATGAACTCAAACTTAAACACATCCTGTTTGACTATGCTACCAGTAAAAGGCGTCACAGTCACATCTGCAGGATATATACCAGGCGGAGCATATATTGTTGGGTAAGGGTACGATGGTGTAAAAACAGTAAGAGAAACCTTGCAGGTCAAATCCACGCTTCCGCCGGTAGCTGCATTATTCGTACAACCGTCGCCCACGCTTGCAAAGCCTTCGTCTCGTATCCATACGACCGTCGAACCTACGTAAAAAGATACCGTCCCTTTACCCGGGCTCTTGACATTATATTCAAATGGCACATCATAATAACTGGCATCGGGCCCGGTAACGATGCCAAACGGCATGGACAAAAGAGTTACCGTAAACGGCACAACCTCCAATGTAACCGGAATGCTCTCAACCATGGCCGAACCGTTTTTCACGGAAACACTTCCGGTATATTCAATGCCATAAGCACCGTCACTATTGTAGGCCCTTGCAACAATGTTTACTTTTATCTTGCCGGAATTTGGGGAACATCCACTTACACACGTTGCCACAATCCAAGTATCCGGCGAAGAAACGGTATAAGCAGTAGTGCTTGTATTTGTTATATCAAGCGTAACAGTTGTATCATTGGTTAACCCTGGGCTTGTTTGCAGCACTACAGATGCAGCAAACGAACTTGCGGAACTTGAGAATAATATGAATACAAAAACCGCCGACCAAAATTTAATCATTGCATTTAAGCGCTGCTCTCTCATGATGGCAAACCCTCCGTCTGGAATTACGACCGTTAAATTCTAAAATCCCCCTCAAAACAAAAAGCCCGCCGATAAATCGGCGGGCTCACGCATTGGCCCTTTGCTGCTTACTTCACTTCGACAGCCCCTCTATCCTTTTTATTCAGGACAGGTGGCTTTGCGTCCCACGATTACCCGTGGTTTGCCCTTATCGGTGAAACTCACTATTCAATTGTCATTGCCATTGTACTACAATTTGTCGTCGTGTCAAGATTTTTTTAAACCAACAGGCCAAATTTCTATTTACAGCTTTGCGTAATACCTGTAACACCGTGAAATCATGTGAAATTATACACGTCAGCAGATGACAATACACTATCCGTCACCATGGAGCATGGTAGCAATAACGGCCCAATCCGAACATTAATTGCCGACCATTTCCATAAAAAAATCTATATACACATCTTCATTTTGAAAAAACATAGCACAAACGCTGGCGGCTTGGGTAGCCAAAACATAAAAATCGCTTTTTACTCCTTGTCGTAGTTCCGGAAAATATCCTACAAAATTTAAAGAAACGAAAAAAATATGGTCTTTTTCAGCATGTCCTCTTAAAGTTTCGATCTCCTAAAGCCTGCTCCAGCCGCGTCTTCTTCAGTGGCAAAACATTGCTCGGGTTTTGTTTTATCATAATATGTTCCGCCGGGGAGGTGGTATATCATCGTTCCTTTTCGTGTGTTGATATTGCCCTTTATAGGATGGTCTTCGGGGCAGTTCCACTCACTTACAGGCGATACTCCTTTGGAAAATGTCGTAGTGGTTTGGATCGGAGATTCTTTCTTCGGGGCGCAGCCGGATAAGTTTGGGTAACAAGCACAATAACGCACTTGATTGTGCACATGGTAGCCGCCGCGCTTGCGGTCGCCATGTCCGCCACAAGAGTCTATTCCGCCGCCATGAGAAAATGCAATAGAAACGGCTGTGAATAAAAATATAAAAAGCAAACAGACAGCAACCGGAACAGTACGTCTACTCACCTGAAAACCTATTCTTTCCTGTTAGGGGTGTTGCTTCTTTTACGCCGTTTGGCACCTGCTCGGGCACAAGGATGGACGGATGACACAGCGGTATGCTCACCTCAAACTCGATAACATGAGGGCAGCTGTATCTACCCTCGAAGAGGAGACAGGGAGGGGGCACAAAAAGGGGCACAGTGAAACACATTTATTTTTTAGCACACCATACAAAAATCTAAATTTATATTCTTATAAAAGCACTCTTTTACGGTGTGCGTGCCGTTGGGAAGGTAGACCTTGCATCTTATACGCCAGCTGCCCGTCTTATGTTTTTACTGGTTCGGCATGGAGGGTTGCCCTTTTTAACCCTTATACCACAGGCAGGAGAGGATGAGTAGGGAAAAAGTGTGATTGATTATCATGGTTGCCTTTTTAGAGGCGTGTGGATATAATATTTTTGCTTGCAGGAGGGGTGGATGAATGGGTTGTCCAAAAACGAGCTTATCCGTACCCTGGAAATAATCGACGCCGCAGCCCGCTGCAACACGCGGGAAGAATTCAAAGAAGCGCTTTGTCTCATGAAGGAACTTGTAGGTGCCGATTATTGTATCGCCGCTTTCGGCGACATGAACTGGCCCCAGGCATTTAATATTATAAAGTGCGATTATCCTTCCGCCTGGGTCAATCAGTACTTCGAAGAAAAATACTACAACATAGATCCAGTCGTAAGATACCACCGTCAATATACAATGGTATTCGACTGGGCTGACAGCTTCAGGGCTTTCGACGGCAAGAAAGAGCGCGGATTTCTTAACGAGGCCCGTTCTTACGGCATAAAGTACGGAGTGACCGGCGGCATATATTCACCTGTATCCGGCATGACGAGTATTGTTTCGTTTGCGCATAAAAACGCCATCGACGCGAGATACCGTAGAGCGATAGATCGCGCCGCGCCGCATTTGCACGGAGCTTTGGAAAGGGTGTTGAAGACAATGTAGCGTTTCTAATGGGGAGGAGCGCATCATGAAACTCAACGGGGTAAGCAAGCCGGATTTACAGGTCATGTTGGATATCATCCATGGTTCTCTCTTATGTAAGACCGAGAGCGACATGACCGGGCTGATAAGAAAGACCAAAGAGCTGTTCGAGGCAGAGCGCGGTATCTGTGCCGTCGGAGACATTGATTCAGTCAAGCTTACGAAAATTATCAACCTGGATTATCCGCCCTCCTGGCAGGAGTTCTATGTCGCGGAAGAGCTGTACAACGTAGACCCCGTTATACTCTACAACAACAAGAGGTTTTCTTCGTTCTTTTGGTGCGAAGCTTTGCGCTCCCTGGATGCCAATAGTTGCCGTGATATGATGAACAAGGCAGGGGAGTTCGGCCTAAGGCATGGCATTGCCAGCGGCAACCACGCTCCAGGAAACGGCCGAGGGACTATATTTTCCTTTTCATCGTCGTCCTTGAAACGCCGGAAGTTCAGGGACGTTCACAAGGAGATGCTGGACGTTCTGGCCCCGCATCTTCATACGGCGTTGCTCAGGGTGTGCGCCGCTTCTCCGGAATGCTCCGCCGATCTTACGGGGCGGGAGCTCGAGGTGCTCAAATGGGCTCGCGAGGGCAAGAGCAACTGGGAGATCGGCGGTATCTTAAAGATATCCGAGCGGACCGTGAAGTTCCATTTACAGAATGTAGCCGACAAGCTCGATGCCGTCAATAAGGCGCATGCCGTTGCCATCGCTATGGAGCGGAAACTTGTTTGAGAACAGGCTTTAATCCCTCCTGCATCCATTCCAGCAATTCGCGTTTTTTCTCGTATGCCTCGGTCTCGAACCTCTTCCAGTCGAGCAGGCAAACGGCCGCTTGCACGCCGTCGGGCATTATCACGAAAGGAGCCACGGCCTCGGTAGGCAGCCCGGTAAGGCACAGCAGCCTGTAAAAACGTTTATCAACGACCATCCACGAATAACGTATATCGTTATATATATTCCAGTGGTACAGTCCTTTGTAAAGCAACAGTGGCACGTTGATGTCGGCAATGGAGCGGTATTCTTTTTGAACGCAAAAGCGTGTTACCTCGGCGGAGTCTGCTGTCTTTGTGATGGTCATGCCATGCGGCAGCATGCACGAGAACTCGCGTTCTATCATATAACGCTCTGTATGGCGTATCAGGCGCATGTAGCCGATAAATCCTTTTGCGGTAAATACGCCAAGCCCTTCTGAGCAGGCGTCGTATCCGTCCACCTCGCGCCGGTCTTCGCGCTCCGGCACCCACTTGAGCTCCTCGGCAAAGACTTCGTGCCTTAAGCGATAGGCTGCCTCTGTCTCGGCCGGTGTGTCGATAGTTTTTATGCGGTATCCATCGTGATGAATATCAAGGCGCATGCCCTATGAGTATCAGATAAATGCTTTGCGCGTAACTGTCCGTCAGGCGTATTGGAAATATACCAGTATGGATATATAATAAAAAGTTCGCCCCTGTCCCTTCGGACAGGGGCGTTTTTTTGCGTAATTCGGTAAAATTCGGATAAAGGCCAATATGGACAACAAGAATTTTTCGACACTGGCCGCGCTGCTCGGCTTCTGCTATCCCCCGGCAGAGGCCGCGGCGCTGGCCGAGAGGCTGTTTCGGAAGTTCAATACCCTGGCGAACGTAGTGGACGCAGGCGTGCGCGAGCTGATGAGCGTGAAGGGCATGACTGACGAATCAGTGAGGCTTCTAAAGATGCAGACCTCCATAGCCGAAGCCTGCCTTGAGGACAAGGTGCGCTCCTCCTCAGACGTCGTAAGGTGTAAAGACGACCTGCTCAAATATCTTAACCTTAAACTCGGGCGGAGCCGCATCGAGAAGCTCATGGCAATTTACCTGAACGCGAAGTGCGGCGTGCTCGGAATGGAGGTGGTGACAAAGGGGTCTGTGGACCATGCGGTTGTATATATGCGGCGCGTGGTTGATTCTGCGTTAAGGCATAACGCGCGAGCTATTATCTTCGTGCACAACCACCCGAGCGGGGATCCATCCCCGTCAAAGGCGGACTGGAACATGGCCGTAACGCTTCGCCGCGTGCTCGGGTCGGTGGATATAACGGTTTACGATTACCTTATCATCGGCAGGGGCAATCACTTCAGCGGCCGAGAGAGAGGGTGGCTCGCCGGCGCGGAGAACTCCGCCATGCCATCATACTTCGTACATGAAGGATAAATATACGGCATTAAAATGAACGCAAAAACAACAAGATAGACATGCTGACAACAACCGTAACAGCAAGGCTACATTACTTTTTTTACCTGTTAGAGGTATTACTTCTTTTTTTCCTTAACCTATATCTCTGCCCTACTTTCCTTTTCGGGTCGACGCTAATAAGCATAGTGATTGTATCGAGCATCCCGATAACAGCCTTCTTAGTGGCCGGATCGCGCATTAGCGAGACCAATTTGTCTATGGCCTTCTTCTCCTCGGCCGAGTACGTTTGGCACAAAACTTTTTTTTCTAACGCACTAATATTTTTGCTAATTTTATTTTCCAAAAATCCTCCGAAACATGATTGACATGTCCCCAATAGTTGTACCGCCATTGTATCATCAGGGTGAATTTCTACGCATTTGAGCACCAATACTTACATTGAAATATACTCCTACCTCAATGAGACCCTTCGACATGCCCACTCTATAATATCTGGGCTTTTGGCTTCCGAGGTGCAAAGATACTTAGAGGCCGGGCGTATCATAACCCTGCCAAGATCCAGCCTGTCGGCATCCCAGCAGGTCATTACAGTAATATCTGCCTCAGTCCTGCCATTTTCATGATCAAGGCAAGCCTCGCATAAAAGCTCAAACTGTGCATCTGTCAAGCATGTCAGATCTTCACGAATAGACCGCGCGAACTCAGCCGCCCTTTTGCCATGCCCTTTATCAATTCCTTCGCTCTGCCTACAACAATCATGTAAATATGCAAAACACTCAACAACTATCACATCCGCACCGGTCATAGGGGCAAGCTTAAGGCCGTTCTCCAGCACACGCCTCCAATGCTTAATGCCGTGAATGCCGTCTATATCCAGCGCATACCTTTCTATTGCCTTTTGAAGTACATGCCTCACAGACAGAACCCCTTACTCAAACGGTTCATTGTTAAAAATTAGAATCATTACTTACCACCTGTCTCGTAAATAATTTTTCTATCGTGGGTAGACATATACTCTCTTACTTCCTTCACCCCACCAGAAGATGTACTTTTAGTACTATTTATATCATCCCCATAGAATTCAAAATACGTGCCGTCATCGAACAACAAAAAAACTTGCTTTGCCGGTGGCCTCTCCCCGGCTTTAGCAATTATGCCACTTATTTTCTTGCCGACTATTCCTTCCAAACCATCATTAATCGACATAATACCCTCCTTTATTTCCGAAATACCTTATCATCTGTTACCATCTCCACTGCCTCATTATATCTACAGTAATCGCAATCATCCGAGGCCTCGGGGATAACGCCTGCATTCAGGCATTTATGGGCATCCAATAGTGCACCTTCTACCCATGAATCATTGCCGGTATAGGGTATTAAAGTAACATCGAAATCCAGTTTCTCGTTAAATGCGTCTCTATCTGCCTTGCCGTTACAATAAACAAAATACCCGGTATCAAACACCGTCAGGCCATTTCTTCTTAGCAACCACTGGTAAAACTCCATCTGGCGCTTATAGCCATCCTGCCAATCTTCATTGAGTTCCACTATCTCTTTTGTCTTGGCCGTTGCCTTGTAGTCAACAACGATATGCTCGCCCTTGGAATTTTGCCAAAGGTCATCGATTGCCCCGAATACCAGGAAGTTTGTTTTTGCATGATGATACTGAACACCTGCAAAATTAGTCCGCCATTCATTCAACTTCTCATGCGGGGCCGGGCGTGCATCTACCTTATAACGCTCTATCAAGGGATGTTTTGTTCCAGCGGCCCTATAGCTGTCGAATTCCTTCTTTAACAGTTGATCCACAGCGCTATTGATGGCAAAAGGGAACCCTGGAGGCCTTCCAACACCAAGCCTCCTGTCTATATAGAAGCACCTCGGGCATTCTATGAACAAATCTATTTTAGAACGGCTGATCTTGAAAGGTTTACCGTCTGCAGGGTCATAGAGATTTCTAATGCGCTGTGGAGTATAGTATTCTGACATGTGTAATTAACCTATAAATTCACACCCCTACCATTCATTCTTAATTTCCTTCACCTTCAAGTTATCTCTTTTATTTTCTATCTTTCATAATCTCTGCTAAGTAATCATACCCTTCACTTCTTTCTGAAAACAATATATGTGCCTCTGCAAATCGCTTCTTACTCCAAGTACCATCATCATATTTTCTACTCAGCACATCATAAGGAGTGCTGGAAATAACAAAAGAATCTAAAATTATTTTCTTGTATCCTCCCCTATCCCCCATTGCCTTTGCCAACTCAGGCAATCTCTCATGCAACCTTGCCTTTTCATCGTGCATATAAGCATTAGCATGGATCATGCCGTGCGGTTCGATAAAAACAATTTTCTGATTGTCATTATTTTTAATCCATAAAATAAAATCGGGGTAAAAGCCGCAACTTTCAAAAAAACCTATCCCCTTTCCTCGACTAAGGTTCCTTAACAGAAATAGTTCTTTAGCAGCAAGAGATTTATTCTTCTCCTCACGACAATAAGCACGCATATCTTCGATAAACTTACGCTCACTATCACTCAATCCTGGCGGTTCACTTTTAAGTTTATCACCACGTTCTACAAGAAGAGGCTGGTAGAGATGCCTGTCGAAGTGGATGCTTGGCAAGTCCATTAATTCTTCTTTGTAGATTCGATTTCCCTCGTCTATCAGATCCTTTACTGCATTTATTAAAGCTGTCTCCGTGCGAGGTATCTTGACCACATAATCATGAAAATTTGCATCACTTGCATCAAGCGGCTTGTAAATCATGTTCTCGGAAGCCCATCTCCCTTGCTTCATACGGTAGAATTTATCAGTGTACTTTCTTATAATGGCCTGGACCGCCTCCTGCAAGAGATACCTATCAGCGAAAGACACGGGGGTTATAATAGATTCATCGGCTACAAGGCTATATAATCTCGCAGGGTCTTTGGTTGTAAAAATTTCCTTTAAAGTATCTTGGCACACAACCAGATTTGTCATCCCTTTTATTTCTTTATACTCAAGAAGGTCGATAAACGCCGCCTCCCAATCAATGAGTTTCAGGCTTTCTTCGGGAATGTGGCATTCCTTTCCGGCATGTGCAACCCCGGCCGTCATACCGCCCTGTCCACCCGCAAAGGTTTGAACCTTTAACGACATGTCCACACGCACTCGCGCAGACTCATTGGGTTCAAGAACAATGGCAACCTCGTTTTCAAAATTTAGATCGTCACGCATACGAGGCACAACGAGGCCTGCCTTTAGAAAATCCTTATTCGGTTTTATGGCAAGCGGCAGTTCGACTCCGCCAAGGGACTCAACGCCTTCTTTCTCAAGATACTCGCGGAATTGGGACATGTAATTGGCGCGAACGGCAAAGATATTCAACGTCTCAAGGTGATTAATGTGCTCAGGATGCTTACCATCGAGAGCAGAACTACGCTTCAAGGTAAAATTCCTGCCGCGTAACCTCACGCCTCTACCAAAAAGCTGGATAATCTCGGACCCTTCCGTACGCCCAATATTCAAAAGTCCCATGTTAGAGACTCGCCATGAATTCCAACCCTCCATGAATTTCTTGGCACCAATCAGTATGTCTATGCTTGTACCGGGGTCATTAATGCCCTTGAACAAAGACCCGGTAATGGCATCTTCTTCCAAAACGACACCCGATTTATCATCCTCAACCAGTTGCTTAAACGTGCCAGTATCGCCAATATAAATGAGTCCGAAGTAATCGCTACTACCGCCGGCCTTTAGACCCAGTTCACCGGGGCAACCACGGATATCGGCCAAATGCAGTCCGCTTCCGCCTGACGCATGGAAAACTTTTGCAAGAATGTCCTGATAAATCTCGGCGGGACTCAACTTGGCAGAACGCAGGTACTTAAATTTATCACTGAAAACATCGATGCCGTCAGACGTAACCAACCCAGTCTTACCCTCAAGAATCTTCTTAATGGCCTTTCCGGCCCAACCAAGCTTGTTTTCAAGTAAATGATGTAAAAAACGAACGACATTCAAGATGTCGCTGCGTTTTTGCCTGTTCTCGGTATAAACCGCGTTCACACTGCTGCCAACAAAGACCCACAATGGCTTTTCAAGATTATACGGTCTGAGCGTATCTGCCTTCTCCTCAAATACGCACTGCTGTTCATAAAAGGAAAGCAGATTGCCAAGCAACAACGTTTCGGTCATGTCGTCCGAAATATCGTCTTGAAGATTTAGAATGTGAAAATCTTTTCCATAACCATCGCCGTGAAAATACCGATAGGAATAATCAAATAAAATGGCCTTACCGTACTCTGCCGTAAGCTCATCTCGCCCGGCAGCAGTGAGGGCTTGACCGAATGTAGCACTGTACTCGAATGTGACGCCTGTCTCGCCGAGTTTATCCCTGAAACTACGCCAAGCTTCTCCGCCCGAACCCTTATGCCCTTCATCGACGAAGATGAGGTTATTGCCCTCGAATGCCTCGACAGGCACGCTTTCACCGCCGCCGCGCTTTTCATGGACCAATTTAGTTATCTCGATAACACGAACCGCGTTCCTTACGTTCACACCCAAGCCGCTTTCATTAAGATCAAAACGACGGCAAGGAATGCCGGACGCGGCCATTTCGCTTAAATGCTGCTCGCTAAGGCCCTCGTTGGGAGTTAGGAGTAGAATGTTGTCGAGCGGCTGCTTATTGTAATGAAGAAATTGACGATAATTCATGTGCATGATAAGCGTCTTACCGCTTCCGGTCGCCATCCAAAAAGCGAACTTCGTAAGGTCTCGGTCCGAAAACCCTTCGTCCTCTGGTTCTCCGGCCGATTTGGAAGCATTGCGTTCTTCAATGAATGTATTGAGATCTCTTAGCAACGTGCCACGATGGTTGAAGAACCTGTCCAGCAATATCTCCGTATAAAGCAGCGCAAGATACTGAAAGTACCGAAGGGTTATCGGCTCCGGCCTTCGTGCGTTCATTTCACGAAGGTGCTCTCTTATGTTATCGTCATAACGCGCAAGGTCAGAGGACAACACCTTTACCTTGCTTCCGCGCGATTCCAAAAGATGATAAATATAACTACGGCCAGAGGCATCGAAGCCCTCTGCGGCTGTTTTTATGTCGGAGAGAAGATCGCGATTGGCGTTATAGCCAAGAAGGCTATTCAGCCATGCAAGCAGGACCAGTCTTTGTTCGAGTTTTACATATTGCGTGCCATTGGCCATGAGCTACGCCTCCACTGGCGAAAACATCCTGGCTTTGAAAACCGGCTCCAGCGCACGGGCATTTACAATGAATGAATCGCCGTTCACAAACACTTCGTCTGCGCCCTGGGCGAGTTTTTTTTCTTCAACAAACTTCTTGTCACGTTCGAAGTCTGCCTTTTTCCAGTCCTTGGTTTCACGCCAGATGACGGCTATCTCGCGACGGTCGATGCGCCCGCGATAAACAAGGTAGCGGCGGTCCTTGTCATGGAAAACCTGCCGCCTTGAGACGTGAAGGCCGAGAAGATAATTGAATGTTTCAGGTATGTCCACTGTCCTCTTGGTCGTCTGTCCATCACGGTGAACATGAAGTGCGTAGCTGAACGGACTGGCGAGTTTTTCCACGTTAAGCATGGTTTCGCTCTTACGCGCCTCCCAATGGAGCATGTACTTAAAGAGATAATCGTCGAATTTAAGCCCCGCCTGGCCCGACGCATCGTCGAGTTGAATGTTATTGAGCGCGTCTTCGTAGCTCTCAAGGCGCATGTACTTTACGATGCGCGGACTGCGCTCCGCCTCCTCTTTCGTTGCCATGCGTGTGGGCTTGCCGTCCTTCCAATCGGGAGAAAAGGTAACTTTTTTGATACGGGGCAAAATAATTGTATCTAAATAATTATTTACTTCTGCAAGAAAAAATTTTCTTCCAACCATATCTTCACGATTAAGTTCTATCACTGCATGCGCAGTTGTCCCAGAACCAGCGAAGAAATCGAAAACAATATCATTGGGCTCACCACACGCTGCCGCAATAAGCGTTCTATATAGCGACACAGGATGACAATAAGGAAAATCCAAGCTCATTTTCGCAACATCCGTCTTGCCTTTCTTTCCATCCTGGATCATCGACGAAATTTGCATGGTTGACTCTGGGGTCAAAAATCGCTTTTGCTGTGGTTGCACTGTTTCATCTTGTCCAAAAATAATCTCTCCTTTTTCTTCCATTGCTTTTAATGTCTCCGGTGTACGTGAAAAGCCATTTGGTGGTACAGGACAAGGCTTTTGGGTAATCGGATGCAAAAGAGGTTCATGAAATTTTGAATCTGTTCTTGGCTCTGGCGCTCTCAAACTCACTCCTCTGTAAACCCGTCCTTGATCATCCAAATATCGATATGCTTTTTCTCCTCCACTTAGTTCTTCATTTGAATTAATCCATCCTGCATATTCTTTTCTGGCCACCTCACTAACACCACCATGTTTTCGAACAATATCAGCGGCCGCTTTCAATATCGACAATATATTTTTATTAGACATGCAAATTGGTGACTCTTTATTGGAGCGCCACACAATATACTCATGTTGTGTAGCAATCCCCCTCCCCGCATTCATAGGGTTTCTTTTATCCCATGCGATTGTTCCAGCATTTGCAACCGAAAAGTTATCAAAAAGAAGTTGGAGACGTTCATACTCGTTTTCGTCAATGTGGCACAAATACGATCCGAATTTCGACAATAAGGACATCCCGGCACTTATTCTGTTTTCCATCATCGCAAGCCAGCTTGAGTGCTGGTAAGTATTCTTGTATAGAAATCCGCTTGTTTGTGTATTGTACGGCGGATCAATATGTATGCACGCTATTTGCCCTCTATATTGCTCTCTTAAGAAACACAGTGCCTGAAAATTCTCACTATGCACAAGCAGGCCATCGGTCATCTCATCCAGATTTTCAAAAGAAGCCAGTAAGCGGTCAGAGAACTCCTGCTCAAAGTGCTTCGTATCCAGCACCAGCGTCGGGTGGGCCTTTAAAAACGCAGCGCGCTTTTCCTTCTTGTTCTTCCCTGCCGTAAAAAGATCGGCCTGCTCATCATTGATGTGGAAAAGCTCCTTCCACTCTGCCCACTGGGACTCACAATCCGCAATCTCCGGGTAAAAATCCTTGTCAACATTACCGACCGTTATGCAGTACTGTGTCTCGGTTATGAACTTCCTCTTCTCCCAAAGCATCTTCTGGAAGTTCTCAATTTGCGAGAGAAACTCGATGATGCTACCGCCAACCGCCTTGATGACACGCATGACCTGGAACCAGCCCTCGGCGCGCCCCTCTCCGGCAGCCTCCATCTCATCGAGACTCAGGACCTCGTTTTTCAGGTAAAAATCCAATTCGCGGGAGAGAAAGCCGTGCAGGTCCTTGTGAATGAAAAAATCGGAGGTATTTGCGCGCGTATATTGCCTTAGATGATGCCCAAGGAAAGTCACGGGATTGTCTTTCGAGTCCTTTCCCCGTTCCGCCATAATGGCGCGCATAGCATCATCGGCCTTTTTAAGTTGCTTTGGAATGTCCTCCAGCGCCTTTGCGTTCACAGCATCCTGCTGGTTCTTCTTACCGTAACTTATTTCCTCCTGCCCGGTCAGAGGCCTGTACTCGAATGGAATGACAAGGAGACTTGCCTTTTCGTCCCATACGATACCCTTACAACAGGGGATAAAGAAACGCTTATCGCCTTTTACGTTGTTCTGCTCGACGTCGGCAGCTTGAATCTCGAACCTGACTGTTACACCCTTTGAAGCGAATGAATAGCTGGTAAAATGCTCGGCTGTCTTTATGTAGTACTGATCATGATTGGCCCAGTGAAGATGGACCTCCTCGCCATTATAGGGGATAGCGTACTTCTGACGCTTGGAATAACGGCGCTTGGAGATGAAATCGCCCTCATGATAATACCGGCTAAAAAACGAATACAGGTGGTTAAAAATGGCCGCTTCGACGGCCCCGTGGCCACGTCCGCCAGCGGCCTTTGCTTTTAAGTCCAAGTACTTCTTACCAAGCGGCGTTTCACGGTAAGTCTCGGCCAGATTCCCGTCTGCGTCGATAGCGTCCTTGCCAAGGGTCTTGCTGATTTGTTCAGAAACTTCCGCCAATTCTTTTGCAGACCGGGACTGCTCGGCCAGGGCACCACTACTCAACTCATCGGAAACGGCCTTTGGCAACTTCTTGGTGATGAACTCCTCCACGGCATCACGCTTGTAATTCATTATGCGGTATATGCCAAAATCAAGGTCCGCACAGTCGAATTGAAAAAGCTCGCGAAGCAGTGTTTGAAATTTTTCGAGTTCAGCGCTCATGCCAATAAATACCACCCTTCTTTCAACACACTAAAGTACCAAGATTTTATACCAAAATACGGTGACAAATGACAAGAAAAACAGCCGACACGCAACCACGCATCCATGCTGCCTCCGGATATATGGGAATTTACCGGCAAATCATATCACTAAAGAACCTAAAATATCAATATGACAAAACCTTCACTGTTGAACTTGTCCGCAATACATGGTATTTTCCAAATAAACACAACAACCAGCAAATCACCTTTCAACAATGCAGAAAAAAATCAAAACAAAATGTTCCTACTGCAATCGCAAATTCCCCAACAAATACGCCTTTGGAGGGCATATAAAAAGTTGCACCGCCAAAAAGAATGCTTTCGAAAGAAACAGAAAAATTATCGACTCACTAAGGCCCCCTAACGATAACGCGCCTATTTTACAGCAAGAAAACAGAACTCTCCCTTTTATGATTTTAAGAGGATGGAAAAATATCGCCAATTTTCTGAACATTCACCCCCAAACAGCAATCAGGTGGCACAAAAAATCTCTTAAAAAATTTCGAAGAACAAAACGCCTATCTGACAAAATGCCGATCAGCAAATTCGGCACAGTCGAGATCTCAACTCATTGTCTTAATGCCTGGCAAAAAGGTCTGCTAGAAGAATATTATGATACTTTTAACGAAATAATAAGGCTAAACAGAGAAATTTTCGACCTCCTCGGAAAATCACATCACAAAAATATTTCCGAAAACTTACTTACTCTAACTGACCAAAGCAAAGCACTCTGGGGGCACCTCGAAGAAATGAATTCTTCCCATAATAAGAACCTTACTTCGAGAACAACACACATTATGTCAAATAATGATAAAGCATCCACCCAAAAACCACCCAAAAAGCACTAATCATTACGCCATTTTCTTACTAAAGTAACTACCTAATCACCGCCCAGCTGCTTTGACAAAACACATCGGGGGGGCTTTAGACTAACAGTAAATACTACAAATTTCTTGGAAGAACAAGACATGAAAACCTATCGTTCTAAAAAATATTCCCGCATGCTAGCATTTGTCGCGCTACCCTGGGAACTCCTTAACAGCAAAGCCTATATTTCACTGCCACCATCTTCAGGAAAGACTTTGCCATACTTCCTTGGCAAAGTAAAACTTCCATTTAACGCCCCCGAACGCTACACCATCCACTTTACATTTTCCTATACCGAGGCGAGGCGATTAGGGTTTTCCAACGGAACACATCACCGAAACATTTCCGAACTAATGGCAAAAGGCTTTATAGACCCGGTCTGCAAAGGTGGAAAAAGAGGCTTCGGCTTAAGTTCCAGCCTGTTCAAGCTCTCCGAACGGTGGAAAAAATTCGGCATGCCGGATTTTAACGAAATTATTTGGAGTGAAATTTTACCGGAATTCAGAAAACCAAAAATCACTCCAAAAACAGAAACGTACAACTCTAAAAATGGGGCGACAAATGCAAATAACAACGTATAACATTTCCAAAATTGATGCTGCAGAAGAACTAAAAGGCCTGGAATCATTTCCAAATTTAGAGAGTATTCTATATATAGCCATTGGTAGGTAGGTTTTTATATGCTCTCTGTCAGTACTGTGCCATAAAGATGATGTAAAAATCCTTAATGATTTCGGAAAGCGACTATGCGGAGACAAAGAAAAGAAACAGTGGAAAATTGCCGAGCATTTAATTTGACGGCCCTAAAAAGCAAGCTACCAAGAGGCACCACTGCAAACGATATTTCCTTAAGCGTATCGTATTCGATACATGAAGAAAATATTATGACATCCATTATGTTAGCAAAAACGCCCTGCCACTTCGGAGGGTTCCGCTGGTGGCTTTTGTGCCCAACTTGTAGCCGAAGGGTTAGAAGTTTATATAGGCCTCACTACGCAAGATATTACTGCTGCCGACACTGTCATGATTTAACATATATCCAGCGACAACTTCACAAACACGCTTGGTTTGAAAATATGCAAAGGACCTTTTTTATGCGACAAAGACTAATAAAAATACTTGAAGGTGTAGGACAAAAAGGCTTTAGCAAGCTCAAAACAGTACAACTTCTTAAACTTGAGCGCCGAATACTGGCTTTTACCAAAAAATCAAAATAAAACTTGGTTTACCTAAAACTACCAAAGAAACGTATGTGGCTAACGATAAAAGACATAGCTGAACACACCAAGATCAAAACAAAGACCATCTACCACCTCGTGAGTATTGGCGAGATACCGCACTTTCGCATAGGCAGGCTCATACGCTTCAAGCTCGACGAAGTGGAGGCATGGATGATTTCTAAAAAAGCCGCTACCCCTGCCCCGGACCTCCGCCTTGAGAAATTCGGCTTCCAGCGGTATAATAATACCGGAAGAAAGCCAGGCAACTTCGGAGGAAAGGAGGTGTAATGGGACTCTACCGAAGAGGCAATGTCTGGTGGACTAAGCTCAAGTGTCGAGGCAAGACCATAAGACGGTCTACCGACACAACGAACATTACGCTTGCAAGGCGTGTTGAGCAGAAGCTCCTGTATGAACTCGCTTCGGGCAAGTGGTTTGAAGTAAACCCTGCCGATGAGATACTCTTTAGCGAGGCATGGGAGCGGTATCTAAGGGAAGACGCGAAGTTCAAGTCAAAGAGCACCTATTCAAGGGCTCTGCAGGTCGGGAAGCTGATAATTCCCTTCCTTAAAGACCTGAAACTTAGCGAAGTGACTCCCTCGATACTCTGCTCATACAGAGCGCACAGGCTCGGACTCGGGCTAAAGCCGAACACGGTAGCAAAAGAGTTGCACTTTGTGCGCCGTGTGTTTTCGCTATGCAAGCGGGAATGGCAGGTTATAAAGCAAAGCCCGTTTGAGTTCTTCACCATGCCGTCCGAGGACGACAGGCGCGTGAGGTATCTCGAACCGGGCGAGATTGACACCCTGCTTTTCCATAGCCCGGCCTGGCTTAAGCCGATGCTCGTACTTGCCAGGAACACGGGAATGAGACGGGGTAACATCCTTGGTCTTACATGGAGCGAGGTTAATATGCAGGAACGCGTCATAAACCTTGAGCGCACTAAGAACGGCCAGCGCCTTACCATACCGCTAAACAATGCGGCCTACGACGTCCTGGACGGCCTTAAAAACGCCAAGATCAAGCTCCTGCACTATCCAAACGTGTGTTTCACATGGACGGCAAGCCGTTTGACCCTTACAGGGTCTCTATGGCCTTTAAAAGGGCTTGCAGACGCGCTGGCATAGAAAACTTCCGCTTCCATGACTTAAGACATGACTTTGCTTCGAAGCTTGTACAGAACGGCAATGACCTTTACGTCGTTCAGAACCTGCTCGGGCATAAGGATGGACGGATGACACAGCGGTATGCTCACCTGAAGCTCGACAACATGAGGGCAGCGGTATCTACCCTCGAAGAGGAGACAGGGAGGGGGCACAAAAAGGGGCACAGTCAAAATGAAAAAGGGTTAGCAAGCACGCTAACCCCTTGATTTAATTGGCGTCCCCACGGGGATTCGAACCCCGGTTACCGCCGTGAAAGGGCAGTGTCCTTGGCCTCTAGACGATGGGGACGTATAAAAAACAGTTGCCGCTTATCCGTTATTGGCAACCAATTACTTACCGATATCTCACTTCTCTTTTTTATAAAAATAACGCGACAATTGTATTTTCTTAACTTAACGGCTGCTAACCGCCTTCAATAACCCGGCAATTACAACCTGCCAATAACTACCGCCGACAACCGATAACCGTCAGCCGATAACTTTTCTGGTGAGGCGCCCGGGATTCGAACCCGGGACCACCTGCTTAAAAGGCAGATGCTCTACCGGCTGAGCTAGCGCCTCGCTAGGATAACTCCAAAACGCCGAATTATATTATTTAACATACGCCGCAGTTTTTGTCAAACCCAAAACCCGATTGCCCGCCAACACAACCTCAACCAAAAACTTGCAACATACGCCGCAAAAATGTATAGTATATCTTCCCTGAAACACGCGCCTATTTGCTTGCGCACGGCCCTTATTCTGGTATAATCACCGGGCCCGGGGTTCGTAAAGTTTTCTCTGCTGGCACACACCTTAATATATAACTCTTCGGAGGTCTTGGACATGGCAAAGAAAAAATTCGTATACTTCTACGGCGGCGGAAAAGCCGAGGGCAAAGGCACCATGAAGGAGCTCCTTGGCGGAAAGGGCGCCGGGCTCGCCGAGATGACCAACATCGGGCTCCCTGTTCCCGCAGGCTTCACAATCACCACAGAGGTCTGCGACCTCTTCTACAAGAACAATAAAAAGCACCCGGCCGGATTGAAGGAAGAAGTCGCCAGCCACCTAAAGAGGCTCGAAAAGCTCGTTGGCAAGAAGCTTGGCGACCCAAACGACCCACTTCTCGTATCGGTGCGCTCCGGAGCGGCCATGAGCATGCCGGGGATGATGGAAACGATACTGAACCTCGGACTAAACGACAAGAGTGTCGAGGGGCTTGCCAAAAAGACCTCCAACAGGAGATTCGCGCTAGACGCGTACCGCCGCTTCATCACGATGTACGGCTCGACCGCGATGGGGATTGCCAGAGAAAAGTTCGAGGCCGAGTTCGAGGACGTAAAAGAGCGCCGCACAAAGGTCAGGCTCAAAATCCGCACAGCGCACGTCGTCGACACAGACGTTAACGAAGAAGAGCTCGGCGAGCTGATTGGCAGATACAAGGGCATATATAAAGACCACACCAAAAAAGACTTTCCGCAGGACCCTGTCGAGCAGCTCTGGGGCGCGATAGACGCGGTCTTTAATTCATGGATGGCAGAGAAGGCCGTCACATACCGCCGCGTTGAAAAAATCACCGGCCAGCTCGGCACCGCTGTAAACATCGTGCAGATGGTCTTTGGCAACATGGGCGAGAACTCGGGCACCGGAGTGTGCTTTACAAGAGACCCGAACTCCGGCTCCGACGAATTCTACGGCGACGTATTAATGAACGCGCAAGGCGAGGACGTTGTCGCCGGCATCAGGACCCCTATACAGCTCTCAGACCTCAAGGGCACCATGCCAAAGATATACAAGCAGCTCGTTGACGTAAGAGCAAAGCTCGAGCGCCACTATAGGGACATGCAGGACATCGAGTTCACTATCGAAGAAGGCACTCTCTACATACTGCAGACAAGAAACGGCAAAAGGTCTCCGCAGGCCGCGTTTAAAATTGCGGCAGACATGGTAAAGGAAAAGCTCATTGCAAAGGAAGACGCGGTACTTCGGATAAAGCCCAAGGACATCGAGGGCCTATTCTACCCGGTAATCGACTCATCCATCTCCCCTGACGAACTTAAGTCCAAGCTCTACGCAACAGGAATCGCCGCGGTCCCGGGCGCAGCCGCGGGCCAGGTCGTATTCAACGCAAAGGACGCAGAAGAGTGGACGGCAGCGGGCAAGAAGGTAATACTTGTAAGAAAGGAAACAAGCCCCGAGGACGTCGGCGGCATGCACGCGGCAAAGGGCATACTCACGGCAAGGGGCGGCAAGACCTCTCACGCCGCGGTCGTTGCAAGAGGCTGGGGCAAGTGTTGCATCGTCGGGTGCGAGGACCTTCGCATAGACTATAACACGAAGACGATCACCGTTGGCAAGACCGTCATCAACGAAGGCGACGACATAACGCTAAACGGCTCTACCGGAGAGGTATACCTCTCAGCCCTTCCGCTTAAAAAACCAGAGCTGCCAGAGGCATACAACACAATCATGGCCTGGGCGGATTCGATAAGAAGGCTAAAGGTAAGGACCAACGTCGACACCCCGTACGACGCCGAGAACGCGATAAAGCTCGGCGCAGAGGGCATCGGCCTTTGCAGAACAGAGCACATGTTCTTCGATACCGACGAAAGACGCCTTGCCATACAGAAGATGATAGTTGCAGAGGACGTTATGTCGCGTAAGGTCGCTCTCGCAGAGCTTCTGCCCATGCAGAAAAAGGACTTTATCGGCATATTCCGCGCGATGGAAGGCAAGCCCGTTACAATAAGGCTCCTTGACCCGCCTCTTCATGAGTTCGTACCGCACACAGAGAACGACCAGAAGCACCTTGCGCAGGCCCTTGGCATTCCGTTCCACATGGTCAAGTGGAAGATAGAGCGTCTCTACGAGGCAAACCCCATGCTCGGGCACAGGGGCTGCAGGCTTTGCATCACGTACCCGGAAATACTCGAAATGCAGGTCAGAGCCATAATCGAGGCAGCGTGCGAATGCAAGAAAATCGGCGTAAAGGTCATGCCGGAGATCATGCACCCGCTCGTCATAGACAGAAAAGAGCTGCAGATACTTGCGGACACGACAAGAAAGGTCGCTTCCGAGGTCATGGAAGAGTGCGGCCTGAAGGTGGACTACCTCGTCGGCACCATGATAGAAGTGCCGAGAGCGGCGATACTTGCACACAGGATTGCCGAGGTTGCCGAGTTCTTCTCCTTTGGCACGAACGACTTAACACAAATGACGCTTGGCATGAGCAGAGACGATGCCGGACGCTTCCTGCCCGACTACGTGGACGAGAAGAAGACCGGGATATTAAAGGACGACCCGTTCCAGTCGCTAGACCAGGAAGGTGTTGGAGAGCTCATTACAACGGCAATCGCAAAAGGCCGTTCAACGAGAAAGAACTTGAAGATCGGAATATGCGGAGAGCACGGCGGAGACCCGGCAACTGTTGAGTTTTGCCACAGAACCGGGTTCGATTACGTCTCTTGCTCGCCGTTTAGGGTGCCGATTGCGAGGCTTGCGGCAGCACAGGCTGTGCTTAAGGATAAGCCTAAGAAGGCTTCGAAGAAAAAATAAAGCAGCGATTTTGCCGTGATGCTTCGTTGCACAGGAATTTTTGATCCTCGACGTATCTGACGTGATACGCCTGCGGTCAAAAATTCCGTGCGCCTCGCCTAACGGCAAACTTGCCGCTTTGATGGGTTGGAAACAATCTCCTACACCATTTTATTGACAAACAATACTAGTTCTGCAAACTATAAAATTATGGCCCACTTCAACCAACAACAAACAACAATAACTCCTTGGGATAACTTGGCAGATAGTGACTTGAAATCATTTTTTCGTAACTGGCAATGGCTAAATAGGCCCATGCGGCAAACTACTATAGATTTTAAAAAAACAAACTTCTTAGCACCATGGGCAATTACATTATTTGCCACCTACACACTATGGCTCAAAAAAACTTTGCACAAAAATATCACGATCGACATTAATTTAAACTCATCTTCTGGTGGCTATCTTATCCGCACAGGTTTTTGCGATCTATTAGAAGTACCATACCAACAGGAGCAAATAGATGCCCACATTGCCGACAAAACAGCAAAACTCAAATTAATTTCTAACAGCTCAGAAATATACCCTGCCGTGCAGGAATTAATGCGCCTACTTGAAATCGGCGATACAGAAATAGAAGGCGCAATTAGATATGTCCTAATCGAACTACTTAGAAATGTAGTACAACACTCGCAAAGCTCTATTGGTGGAATATGTATGGGGCAATACTATCCCAATACCGGGCTGGTTGAACTTGTTGTTGCTGACATAGGCGTGGGAATACAAAAGACCCTTCATAGCAAATATCCCGAGATTGATAATGATTTAAAAGCAATAAAATTTGCTCCTCAACCACACATTTCCGGTACATTTCCCAAAGCTGCGTATTCATCTATGAGTGAAAATGCCGGATTAGGACTTTTTTTCATAAAAGAAATCGTGACTCGTTCTGGCGGAGGATTTTTTCTGGGGTCGGGAAGTGCACTTGTTAATATATGGGGAACCGAATCGGCAGACCCTTACAAAGAGTATACTATTGCTGACAAGAACGGTTGGGCTGGCACCTTCGCTGTAATACAATTCAAACGAAATAGTATCCTCGAATTCGAAGCAGTTCTTAGTACCTGTAGAGAACTAGCCGCAAAATCTAGGAATTTACCAGAAAAATATTTAATAGACTTTATAGAAGGAATTCCAGCGATACCGGGTCTTACCATTATACCAGTGGCTGAATTCGAAGAAGATGTTGAGCGGGCTTCAAAAATACGCGATACCACTATATTCCCAGCACTCTCAGAAAGAAAAATAGTCGTTCTCGATTTTACAGGAATTAAATTTGCAACCCAATCCTTTGTACATGCGCTTATCTACAAAATATTGCGAGACAACCCTGAAGCAACTACCGGTCTTTCTATAGCAAACTGCACAACCTCGACTCGAGAATCAATTCTTACCGTTGCCGCCTATGCAACAACAAAACCTAAATCATAAACTCTACAGTCCGTAGGGCTGGCACTGCCCGCCCTTCATTACCGTCCCATTCTACCACACCGAAAAAAATTTTATTGTTTTTCTGAAACCACGGGTATGGGGCTAAGCGACGGGCTTAAGCGGGCCGCCAAGGAGGCAGGCGGCAAGCCGGGGCTGCATGAGCGAAGCGATTTAAGGCGGGGCTTGCCGCGAGGAGGCTTGGCGGCGGGGCCGCAGCCCTCGCACGCCCCATACCCAAAAGCCGCCCCGCAGGGGCAAAACATCGAAGACACTGGATTCCAGCCTTCGCGAGAATGACGGCCTGCGAGATTGCTTCGCTTTGCTCGCAATGACCGCCCACACTCACCCCTCACAGGCCGCCAAGCCTGTCCCGTACTTGATACGGGATTTCGCGTCAGGTGAGGAAGCGGTATTCTGTCTGTTCCACCCATCATAAGGCGGCAAGTTGGCTGTCAGGCTAGGCGCGCGGGGATTTTCGACCGCAGGCGTATCACGTCAGATACGTCGAGGATCGAAAATTCACGCGCAACGACGCATGGCAGCCAACTCGCCGCCTTACTTACATCAAGCCCAGCGCCCTCTTCTACTTAAGTATCTCCACTATCCCCTTAAACCCATTGGCTGCCGCGAGCTCGGCAGCAGTCTGGTTAAAGGCACGGGTGCGAAGTTTCTTATCCGCGCCTTTATTCAGGAGCAGCCGCACCAGATCCATGCGTCCGTACTCGGCTGCGTAGTGGAGCGCGGTGTACCCGAAGTCGTCCTGTGCGTTCACGTTCGCGCCGCGCGAGATAAGCAGTTCCATGGCCCTGTCCTGTTTGCCATACGTCGCGACATGGAGCGGCGTCATACCGCCGCCGCCTTTTATATTCACATCAACGCCCTTATCGAGAAAAAGCGGCATGAGGTATATGCTGCCCGCACTGGAGGCGCGGTGAAGCGGCGTATACCCATCCGCATCCTTTATGGCCGGGTCAAGCCCCTTATCGAGAAGGTGCTTGATAGAAACTTCGTCGTTGGTTTTTATGGCGTTGAAAACATCCTGGTCGTACTTTTGGCAGAACTTTGGAATAAGCACCAAGGCTGCAATAACCACAACTGCTATTATGATGTTAAGCTCAGGCTGATGTCTCGGGAATCCGCTCATAGGCACACTCCTTTTTTAATGCGTCATGTGCCGATTATACCGCCGCAGGGCTCAAAAAATCAACGCCATATATCTTAATGTACCGGCGAAACCACCACCCCGTCCCCCGCCCATCCACGCAAGCGATTTTACTGCCAGACGAAGCTTTGCGCCTCTTAGCAGTTGCATAAATTTTCGGGTGCAGGCGTAACCCCTGCACCCGAATAAAAAATCCCTCTCCCCGCATCAACGCGGGGAGGAGTCGCTTGACTCACAGGAGAAAGGGAGCGGGGTACCGGGCTTGTGGTGAACTCAACAAGCTCCGTGGTTTGGCTGGCCTCGATTATAAAACACGCGGCGAGTGTGCGCCGCCCTACACGACCGAACATTTTCTAACGACCCAGACCCAAACGAAAAAGGGACCGTAAAAACAGCCCCTTTTTCCTATTCCTGCGTCTCCACTGGAACGACGCACGCGCATATCCTTAAGGCCCGAAACAGCCTCAACAACTCATCACACCTATAACGACTTATGTTTTTCCAGATACTGCAATACGGTCCATACGAACGCTGAGTGACTCCATGTAAGAGGGGAAACTGAAAGAGAAGAACCGTCTAAAGGATGCACCTGTTCGGCAAGCACGCCAGATGGCTGTGCGTTCTTCACGCACCATTCGAGGTACGGTATGGCCTGATTGAGCTCCCGAAGGTTACTGGCGCTGGCGATACTATACTCCCCCAGCCAGAGCGTGGAGATAAACCAGGGATTGCCCGTAATGCCATCGGGTATACCATCGGGCCGCTGGTATACATCGTTACTGTAGCGGGCACAACCCCCGACAAGAGTATCGAGCCACAGTTGGCGGCGTATCGCCTCCATGGTCCTCGTCATCCGAGGGTCGTTCGGAGCCACTACTCCGAAAAAGACCAGTGCGGCTATACTGATATCAATGACTTCATCCAACTCGTACCCGTATTCTCTTCTGTAACCAGAACGGGCATACCTCTCAAGCCCCTCATGGTACAGGTGCCTGGTCAATCCCTCCACTATCCGCACGGCCACGCCTTCATACTTTTCAGCCAGAGAAACATCCTGGAATAGTCTCGCGAATTTCGCTGCCGCCCTAAGTCCTGCGACCACCGCGGCAACAGTAAACGTGTGCACTCCGAACCGCTCTTCCCACAAGTCATAACACGGGATTGGCAACCCGGTCCCGGCATCGATGTGTGTCGCCATAAAGTCGGCCGCTTTTCTGATAAGCTTTCTGTAAAGCGTCCTGATGAATTCAATATCATTTGAATTTTCGTAGTGTATCCAAAGCGCCCAAAGGATCAAGGCGGTCGAGTCCTCCTGTATAGGGAGCACTTCCTTGTCCTCATGCAGCCATGAATGCCAGTTGCTGGCCAGCGAGCCGTCTGGGTTGTAATGCTGGTAAAGGTAACCTTCCTCGGAAATGATGCCGGCGCAGAAATTGAAATACTTCATGCACAGGTGCGTATGTCCGGCTTTTGCCAGCGCGGCGGCTACAAAAGCCCCGTCACGCCCCCACATATACGAATAGGTGTCTCTCCCGAAGCGCACTATGTCCGAATCATTCGCCGCGATTATCGCACCCTTATTGTCTATCTGTGTTCTCAAAACAAGAAGACTGCGTTTATAGATATCGACAACTGCCGGCGGGAGATCCGCGAAGGACCTGGCCGCTTTATTGGCCCAGGCTCTCCAGTAATCGGATGAACGTTTGATAAGCTCGTCGGGTGTGTTGCCTATCACGTCACGGTTGAGTTGAGCCACCTCCTCATAGTGCGTTCCTGCCGCTATCCAGTAAGATGTATCTGCTTTCCCCTTTGCCGGAAGATGCAGCCATATGCCTATCGCGGAATCGGCAGAACCCCACGATGCCGGGTTGCCGCTGAGTTCGCCATCCTCGGCATCCTTCCACACTCCCTCTCTTCCAGGCGCCCCTTTGTCACCGCATGCGTAGTGGTCTATGCCCCATTTCTCGCGCGTACCGCAATTGATCAGAAAGTACCGGTTTTTCTTGTAATGTATTATGGAGCGTGTCCTGGGGTCAAAGTAGGCGGTATCTCCGATATCTATGCCGTAAAGATGAAAGTCGTGACAAAAAAAGAGTCTTACCCGACGATCGTAATCATATAGATTTACTACCTCTATCTTTTTGATATATACGTTCAGGTCCACATCAACCACGTCATGACAACGCAGTTCCAGACCCATGGACTCGTTTTTCAGATATACATCGGTAACGAGGCTGTCCTCATGATACCTCAGATCCTTTTCCCATTCCGGGCCCATCCACGACAAATGTCCGTCCGCCCAGACACCGAATCTGAAAATGGCCCCGTTTGAATGGTTCTCCTGGCCGACAAAAGGAAAATACACGTCTCTGATCTGATAGTCGGAGTCGAAGTTCAGGAGAAAACTTCCGTTGCTTACCGGGATGTCTTTAGGCATCTTGTATCCTCAGGTATCTGCGCATTTGATATACCGGCGCTCAAGATTCTTTTACTCAACGACGGCTGCATCCGTACGACACTTTCATGTTCGCGGATTGCTCGTTGGTACAGAGCCGAATATTTGCCGGCCATCCTCGTGATCGAAAACATAGTTTCTACGCGTCTCCGGCATTCTCGCGGGTCCACTTCGTTGACGCGCGCAACGGCTCCGACCATCTCATCCATCGTGTCCACCACGAAACCTGTCTTTCCATCCACAATTATTTCAGGAACAGAACCTTTATTAAATGCAATGACCGGTGTGCCGCACGCCATGGACTCTATCAACACAAGACCGAACGGCTCTCCCCACTGTATCGGAAATAAGGTGGCGCGCGCATGATGATACCAAAGTTTCGCGTGTTCGCTACCGAGCTCTCCTATGTAGACAATCTGACTATCGCTGTCCAGCAGGGGTTTCATTACCCTGTCATAGTAGTCTTTATCCGGCAAAACTTTGCCGGCTTCAACAACCAGGTCCAAGGAATCCTTGATGCTGGCAAAAAACTTTCTGTCTGCGGCCTTGTTCTGAACACATCCTGCAATAATAAGCTTGGCGCCTGTTCTTCTGGCAACCTCTATGGCTCTATTCTGCCCCTTGTCAGAGGTTATCCTGCCGATGGTAAACAGGTAGCTGTCTTTCTTAGGCGAATCCTTGACAGGAAACTCGTCAACAGCGACTCCATGATGGACCACCGTGGAATCGTAAAGTAAAGAGCCGTACTGTTTCTTCTGGTATTCGCTTATCGCGGCGCAGTAGACCAGGGGCTGCGACAGGGGCTTGCACCAGCGCTGGTACGCTCTGTGAAACAAGCCGGCCTTCGCGGATACGTGCAATGTCTTGATAATCGGGATATTCAGGTCGAATGCGTGGTCATACATTCGTTCGACCGCGTCCGCGTCATGCATATGAATAATATCGATATCCCCCATCATCGCTCTGAATATCGCACTTGACATATGTTTATCAATGATACTGAGGTAGGCGGGTGTTTTGTCGCTGCAATAATCACCGATGCTATGTTTTACTGTCGTGTACTGTTCCCCGGCGACACTGGAATCTCCCGAGCAGGCGACAATAGACCTGTGCCCCAGCGCTGTAAGCCCTTTGTCTATGTTATAGATGACGGTTTCTATCGGAGCGTAACCGAGGTTTGCTCTTATCGAATGGTTGACCGTTGCTACGTGCAAAACTACAGGTCTTGCATTACCACCTTTTGCTATCATACGCCTCCTGTCCCAATGAAGATGGATTTCATCAGACTGACCCGGAGGTTGATGACAGATTTATCTGGTGATAGTCTCTATTAGGTTACTTAATTATACCATTAAATCGGCCAAGTGAATCACTTAATTTGATTATCTCGAATCAAGCAATTCTATCAGGCGAAGTGGGCATCTAGCTGCTAATGCCCAGGGGGTTCGATTTATTATTCTTATCCTGCTTCTTTTTCAATTCTTGCACTTCTTTTTTCGCCTTTTGCTTCTGTGTTTTGTCTTTGTCCTTTTTCCCGCCCTTATCTCCCATTGCATGGCTCCTTTTTGTAGTCAGTTGAATTTGCTGCTGTTAAGACAGCATACCACAGAATGGGGATTAAGGGTGGTTAATAAGTCGCGGGGTATATTCCCCGCCTTCGCAGGAACGAAGGAATGTGCCAATAGACAGGAGATTGCTTCGCTTCGCTCGCAATGACTGCATTAACATTCGGTGCAGGCGTGACGCCTGCACCGAAATATAAAAAATCGTCATTCCCGCGAAGGCGGGAATCCAGTGTCTTTTAAAAGAGTCGCTTGACTTACGGAAGAAAGGGAGAGGGCGCTGGGCTTGGGGGGGGGGGTGAACTCAACAAGCTCCGTGGTTTGGCTGGCCTCGACTACAAACCACGCGGCAAGCATGCCACATCCTGCGCCGCATTTATAATTTATGGCAATAACATTTTATCAATTTTGTAGACCGCAATACCATTCTTACTTATGCTTTTGTTCTTTAAAATTATTTCAGGGTCGACAACTATAGAAAAATCGCTCTCGGGTTGATCCAAATAATCATATCTTATACTGTCGATCTCGCAGCCAAGACAACCAATATAATTCCCTTCATTTTCAAATATAACGTCTTCCCAGTGTATGGTAATACTAAATTCTTTTCTGTCCCCCTTCCCATAGAGAAATCGTTTCCACATGTTATCTGCGGCCAATTCATCCTTACCCAAGACATCGGGCTGATGTTGCAAGACTTCGCCAGGCCACTTAACAAGTAGCTCCGGATTGTTTGGGTAGCCCTTGATAATTATTTCCTTAAGAGATGGTTCGATGCTTACCGTTCCTACATATTCAAGATTAACATGACGTATTGCATAGCATCTCCAAAAAAACACTCCAAACAAAATACCTATTAGTAATATAATCCAACCATACCGTGTCGCTATGAATGAGCGGCTTCTTTTAATGGCACCTTCCACAATAACACCACCCTTCATACATACACCTCTGTGCCTACAAATCTGCGGGGTGGGCATCGCCCCGCCGTTCCTTAACACCCCCATTCTACCACGCCGGAAAAAGAATTTTTATTGTTTTTCTAAAACCCCGGGTATGGGGCTAAGCGATGGGCTTAAGCGGGCAGGCTCCGCCTGTTTAATAACGCATAGCAGGCAACGTGGCACTTGCAACTCATGGGCTAATAGAAAAATATTCGGGTGCAGGCGTCACGCCTGCCGCACGCCCCATACCCAAAAGCCGCCCCAGAAGGGCAAAACATCTTGTCATGCTGAACTTGGTTCAGCATCCCGCTCTTATATAGAGACGAGATCCCGAAACAAATTCGGGATGACAAACAGATTTTACCCCTCCGCACCTCCCCTTGCAAAGGGGAGGAAATAAGGTAAGACACTGGATTCCCGCCGGAGTTTACCCCGTACTCGATACGGGGCGGGAATGACGGCCTGCGAGATTGCTTCGCTTCGCTCGCATTGACCGCCCTACCAACTATACAAGTTTCGCATCCGTATCACCGGCTATCTTTCGCATCATGCTGCGCTTCATGTTCCTTCAATCTTTCAAGCGTAACGTCCGCGCCCCATCCGGTTTTGGCAAAACCAAGCGCCTTGCCACAGCTTTCATCGGCCAAGGCCTTCTCGCCAACCTTTGTATAAAGGCCGCATAAACGGTACAAAGTTACCGCCCGTTCCTTATCAAGAAAAGCCGTATTTATCACATAACCCTTTGCATCTGCCGCAGTCTTAACTTCCTCATCCAGAAAAACAAGCCAGCTCCTGAGCTCGTGAATGCCGATTTGCGGATTTGCATCCATGTATCCTGCAGCCATATGTTTTTGCATGCGATTGTACACGCGTTGCTGCAACTCAAAGTCCCAACTCCTTTTATATTTAATACTTGCAATCACGGTTCCAAACGCCACACCAATAAAAACTAAGAATAAAGAGAAAATAAATTTCTGATACCAGTTCATAAACCCTCCGAACATGACTCATGCGTTTCTTCCGCCTTAAGAACAATTTCGTTTCCGCCGTCAGAGAGCAGCACTGCGTCGCTGACATTCCAAATATCGCTTTGTTGAACCAGTATAAAATAAACCTTCCCTTTATTTTTAGAACCATGCACGACCAGGGAAAAAGAAAAAGTAGCACCATCTCCCGGCCCGTGATACTGATAAGCCGCAATGCGCGGACTTACCCGGTTTATCTCGCCCAATTCTTCTTTAACCTTATCCGACGACAAAATAAAATCCCTCGCAACATTATATGACTTTGTTCCAGGGAAATACCAAAGTAAAAATATCGCCTCCCCCGCGAAAACAACTGCGAAAATCAATGAAAGCCTGACAAAGATTTTTTTATATTACTTTTTGTCAGTATCCCCATATAACTCCGCAGTCATCAAGGCTGTAGGGTGGCACCAACCGTCATTTTTTACCACCCCATTCTACCACCCCTCACAGGCCGCCAAGCCTGTCCCGTACTTGATACGGGATTTCGCGTCAGGTGAGGAAGCGGTCTTTACCCCATCATAAACCCGCAAGTTTGCTGCCAGACGAGGCAGCGGTATTCTATCTCTTCCACCCGCCCAAAACCGCCAAGTTTTGTGCGAGACAAGGCGGCAAACCAGCCTCACCCATCCACGCGTGCAAGTTTGGCGTCAGACGAGGCAGCGCGGCGGTTTTGTCCGCAGGCGTATTTCGTTAATACGTCGAGGAACAAAAACGCCGTGATAACGAAGTATGGCGGCAAAATCGCGCGTGTGCCCACCCCCAGATTTTATTTGACCCCAGTATCCCGATTATGTTATAAAAACATGTCGATTTCCGGTAACACATTGCCAGTGAGTAACGAACAACATAATAAAGACAGCGTCAAGGGCAGATTAATGCTCGCCTCACTCGGGCTGACGCTTGCCTTAACAACTATCGTAGGGTTCTTTGCCGGGTATTATCTGGACCAGTGGCTGAAAACGTCGCCGTGGCTCGCTATAATATGTCTGGTGCTCGGCGTGCTGGCCGGTTTTAAGAGCGCGCACTCGACACTCAAGAAGTATGGCAACTGAGGCGGTGGAAAGAAACGAAGTAGAAACAGCGTCGGCCCTTATCGGCGCGGTGGCAACAAAGGCGTTATACTTAACACTCGCGGCGTCGGGGGCAGGCACACTCATCGCCCTGGCCTTTGGACAGGAGACCGCGGTAGCTTACGCAGCGGGCGCCCTCTCCGGGCTCGTTACGCAGAGGATGCAGATAAAGAGCGCGGCAAAGTCCGTGCTCCTTGGCCCAAGCAAGGCCGCGCTGTACTCGCAAATCAGGTTTTACTCGCGCATAGCATTAACAGCACTGCTGCTTGGCGCGTTCATAGGCATAGTAAAGGTAGCTGCGCTGCCGCTTCTTATAGGGTTTTTCGTAACGCACGCGATAACAATAGCTGCGGCAGTGGCCGCGCTCAAAAAGGAGCTTAAGACCTAAGATGGAAGAACACGGCCTGACATTCCCTACGATACCGGGGCTCCCGGTGCACACGAGCTTCATGATCTACTCAAGCGTGCTGCTCATCATCTTCTCCTTCATAGTAAGGGGCTCTCTTGCTCTCGTACCCGGAAAGCTCCAGAACATAGTCGAGTACATCATCGAGGGCTTCTCGAGGCTTGCAGAGGACATGATGGGGCATAAGGGCAAGGCCTATCTCCCGCTTGTTTTAACGCTCTTCCTTTATATACTCGTATCCAACTCTTTTGGGCTTTTCCCGACACTTGTGCCTCCGACAGCCAACCTGAACACAACGCTCGCGTTGGCGCTCATGGTGTTCATACTGACGCACATCGTAGGGCTAAAGGAGCACGGCTTTGCTTACATAAAGCATTTTCTCGGGCCAATGCCGATACTTGCACCCATAATGTTTCCTATCGAGGTATTCGGACATCTTGCACGGCCCGTATCCCTCTCGATGCGTTTATTCGGAAACATATTTGGCCACGAGCTTCTCGTATTTTCGATACTCGGCCTTATGCCTTATGCGTACCCGCTTCTCGCGTTCGTAACGGTGCTTGGCGTGCTGACAGTCGTTATACAGGCATTCATATTCTCGCTTCTTACGATGGCGTATCTCGGAGGCGCGATAGAAGAAGCGCACTAAAGACGCATTTGCCGAAAAAGCTTGACATTTTTACGCCAGACAGATATTATTTGACACTCAATACCACGGAGGTGACGTAACAATGACACTGAAGACATTCTACAAAGGCATAACGCTCGCGATATTTGCGGCTATCGCCATACTCGCAACCAGCCAGGGCGCATGGGCAGGCGAAGGAACGGCGGAAGCAGCAGGGTCATCGGGCAACAGCCTGATACTCGCGGCGATATTCCTCGGCGCAGGCCTTGCAATAGGTCTTGGCGCCATCGGGCCTGGCATCGGTCAGGGAAGTGCGGTAAGGGGAGCCTGCGAAGGCATGGCAAGGAACCCGGGCATGGCAGGCAAGCTCACGACCACCATGTTCATCGGTCTCGCCATCATGGAAGCGCTCGCTATCTATGCGCTAGTTGTAGCGCTGATGCTGCTCTTCCTGTTTGCACCGAAGTTCCAGTAAAAGACGCTTTCCCGAATCAAATCAAGAAGTTACCCAAAGGCGTGCCCTTAAAAGCACGCCTTTGGTTCTTGACAAAACGGGTTTCAATCCATATAATAGTACAGTACGCTGGCACACGGTATTATCGTCTGCCAGCTTCTTAATTCTAAAGGCTTTTTCAACACGCACGCAGGAGAACGCATTATGGGCACGGCACTTCCTGTATTAAACGACAGCCTCGGCGCATACCTGGCCGAGATAAACCGCTACCCCCTTCTCTCAAGAGATGAGGAATACGGCCTTGCCGTGCGCCTTCGTAAGCACGGCGACATAGATGCCGCAGAAAAACTCGTCACAGCCAACCTAAGATTCGTCGTAAAGATAGCGCTTGAGTACCGCGACTACGGCGTAAACCTCAAAGACCTTATCCAGGAAGGCAACATCGGCCTCATGCACGCGGTAAAGAAGTTCGACCCTGAAAAGGGGGTGCGCCTCATAAGCTACGCCGTGTGGTGGATACGGTCGTTTATCCAGGAGCACATCGTAAAGGCCAAGGGGCTTGTATCCAGAGCTACAAGGGCCGCCAAGAAGGCGCTCTTCTACAAGAACGAAAATAGCGAGGCCGCGCTCCCGGACGTTTCTCTCGACGCGCCAATCCTTAGCGGCAGAACTGCAACGCACCTTGACATGCTGGCCGATACCTCGCCCGGACAGGAAGAGCTCATGGCCGAAGGCCAGTTAAATGACGCCAACACTGTAATGGCCACAAAGGCCCTTGCCGTGCTAAATCCTAACGAACGCTTTGTCATAGAGCATCGAATAATGGCGGAGACGGAAAAAAGCCTTCAGGAAATCGGCGACTCGCTTGGCATATCGAGAGAGCGCGTAAGGCAGATAGAGGCCGCTGCCATGAAGAAGCTTAAAAAGGCCATTACTAAGAACTAAAACACACCGCTTACCAAGGCTCTAAACACAGCCGGGCGGCTGCCGTACTTTCCTTTTTATTCCCCTTAGGTTTTCCCTTTACCTGTACCCGAATAAATGCTATTAATATCATTAGGAAAATCAGCACCTTAAGTAATCCGGAGGTAGCAATTTGGCGTATAAAAGACCAACCATAGCGCTCATCGATACAGCTTCGCTAAAGCATAACCTTGGCGAGATAAAGCGGCTTGTTGGCTCTGATACCGCCGTAATGGCCGTAATCAAGGCCAATGCCTACGGCCACGGAGATTTAATGACCGCAAACGCCCTTACAGAGGCAGGGTGCGAGATGTTTGGCGTTGCGTATGTGGAAGAGGCAGTGCGCCTTAGAGAAGGCGGCGTAGAAGGGAAAATATTCGTCCTTGCCGGCATATTCGAAGGCCAGTACGATGACATAATCGAGTACGCGCTTACCCCCGTTGTCTGGGACAGCAAGACAGCAGAGGAGATAAACTCATCTGCCGCAAAAAAGGGCGTAACGGTCCCCGTGCACGTAAAGATAGACACGGGCATGGGAAGGCTCGGAGTTCTTACGCCGGAAGCGCCGGAGTTCTTTAAAAAACTGAAGAACTTAAAACACCTCGAGGTAGAGGGCGTGATGTCGCACCTTGCCGAATCAGAGGCCGAGGATAAAAGTTTCTCGCTTGAGCAGATAAACGCCTTTGAAAAATGCCTGGCAGAGATAGCCTCGCTTGGCATCAAACCCAAATACACTCATATCGCTAACGGCGCGGCTGCAGTATCCATACCAAAGAGCCGCTATAACCTCGTAAGGCCCGGGCTCATGCTCTACGGCGTGTACCCGTCGCCTTCTCTAAAGAACCTCGTAGCGCTAAAGCCGGCACTCGAGTTCAGAACGGCTGTTTCGGCGCTTAAGACAGTAAAATCGGGCACACCCGTTAGCTATTCGCGCACATTCACGGCCAAACGGGACTCTACCCTTGCGATCCTTCCCATAGGCTACGGCGACGGCTTACGCGTAGCCCTATCTAACTCCCTAAACGTAATCATAAACGGCTCATACGCGCCTGTAGTCGGGCGCATTTGCATGGACCTCTGTGTAGCCGACGTAACGGACGTAAAGAACGTAAAGCCCGGAGACGAGGCCGTTATAATAGGCAGGCGCGGCGACAAGGCCGTAACGGCAGAAGACCTGGCCCTCACGGCAAAGACCATACCCTATGAGATACTTACCGGCATCTCGGTTCGCGTAAACAGGGTAAAGGCATGAGATTTAGCTTTCGTGAAAGATACCACGGCTTTTTCGAGCACCTTGGCAAGCGCGCCAGGAACTGGGTCGAGACCACTGGGGCCGTTGCCATAATGTTTGGCGAAGCTCTATTTCACTCCGTAACCCCGCCCTTCAAGTTCAAGAACATGCTAAAACAAATGGAAGGCGTGGGTGTCGGAAGCCTGTTTGTCGTGATCCTTACCGGCTCCTTTACCGGCATGGTGCTCGCGATGCAGGGCTATACCGCGCTAAAGCGCTTTGGCGCCGAAAGCCTTGTTGGCCCGACAGTGGCGCTAAGCATGGCTCGCGAACTCGGGCCCGTGCTTACAGGGCTCATGGTCACAGGCAGGGCAGGCTCTGCAATGGCAACGGAACTTGGCACCATGCGCGTAACAGAACAGATAGACGCAATAACGACGATGGGGCTAAACCCGGTAAGATACCTTCTCTCGCCGCGCGTCATAGCAGGCGCTGCGATGCTTCCAATCCTTACGATAATATCGGATTTTACCGGCGTAATCGGCGGCTACCTCGTCGGAGTGAAGCTTCTCGATATAAATTCGGGCGTGTACATAGGCCGCACCATCGACCATGTCGACATCTGGGACATCTTTAACGGCCTTCTAAAGGCCTTTTTCTTCGGCATAATAATATCGGTCTCTGCCTGCTACCACGGCTTTAACACAACAGGCGGCGCCGAAGGGGTCGGAAGGGCCGCCACAAGGGCCGTTGTCATGGGGTGCGTGCTGATACTTATGGTCGACTATATACTTACGTCCATAATGTTCTAAGCCTTGAAAAGACGGCATAATGTATGATAATAATTAAGGATTTGAAAAAGAGCTTCAGAGGCAAGCGCGTTCTAGACGGCGTGAACCTCACAATCGAAGAGGGCAAGATAACGTTCATCATCGGCAGAAGCGGAGAAGGCAAGAGCGTGCTGATAAAGCACTTAATCGGCCTTATAAAGCCGGACTCCGGGCAGATACTTCTAGACGGCAAGGATCTCGTTACCATGAACGAGCGGGACCTAAACGAGGCAAGAAGAAAGTTCGGGATGCTTTTCCAGGGCGCGGCGCTCTTCGACTCCATGACAGTCGGGGAGAACGTGGCCTTCCCGCTAAGGGAGCACACGGACTTCGACGACTCGAAGATAATGGAGATTGTAAAAAGCAAGCTCGCGCGCGTGGGCCTTCCAAACATAGAGCACATGATGCCGTCGGATCTAAGCGGCGGCATGAAAAAACGCGTGGGCCTTGCCAGGGCCATAGCCATGGATCCGTCCATAGTCATATTCGACGAACCGACTACCGGGCTCGACCCAATCATGAGCGACTCAATCGGTTCTCTAATGCTTGAAACACAGCACGCGCTAAAGACGACTTACGTGGCCATATCGCACGACATACCGCTAACCTATAAGGCCGCTGACATGGTGGCAATGTTGCATGAAGGCAGGATAATAGCAACCGGCACGGTAGAGGAAATGAAGGCAAGCGACAGCCCCATAATACGGCAGTTCCTCGAAGGCAGGGCCGAGGGGCCTATAAAGGTATTCTAAGGGAATAGACACTATGGAAAGACTCAACGCAGAAGCAAAGGTCGGCATATTCGTCTTCATGGGGCTAATCCTCCTCGTCTACATGTCGCTAAAGGTAGGAGGCCTCACGATTGGAAGGGAAAAGGGCTACGACCTGTACGTGAGCTTCGAGAACGCCACGGGCCTCGACGAGAACGCGTCTGTCTATATCGCCGGCGTCAAGGTCGGGCGCGTCAAGGCCATTGCCCTCGAAAACAACAAGGCGCGCATGGTGCTTAGAATAATACCCGAGGTCGGGATAGGCAAGGACTTCATGGCAGCGCTTAGGTCAAAGGGGCTTCTCGGAGAAAAGTACGTCGAGCTCATCCCCGGGAGCCCGGATGCGCCGCTACTGGCCGACGGAGACGAAATCATAAACGTAGAGCGCCATCAGGACATCGACAAGCTCGTCGGCACCCTCTCCTCGGTTGCAGACGACATAAAGCAGATCAGCCAATCGCTCTCGAACGTGCTCGGCGGCGAGGAAGGCGAAGCAACGCTTAGAAACATCGTCTACAACATCGAGGACATGACCGCCAAGCTCGACCGCATGATAACGGTGAACGACGAAAAACTCTCGACCGCCATGAACAACATGGCAGAGTTCTCCAAGACCATGAAGGAAGTGGCGGCCTCGATAAATACGATAATAGAAGGCAACCAGGGAGATATAAGAAACGGCATAGCGGACCTAAGAAGCGCTGCGGCAAAGCTCGAGGACGCAATGGACAAGCTCGATAAGATTGCGCCGGAGATAAAGGAAACGGTTGCCTCCATAAAGAACGTCGCAGGAAAAATCGACAAGGGCGACGGCACCATCGGCAAGCTCATAAACAGCTCGGACATCCACGACAACATCAACAAGACCCTTGGCGGCATATCGAGCTACATGGAAAGGGCCGAACGTTTCCGCACCTATGTCGGGTACCGCGCCGAATACCTCTTTAGCCCAAGCGACACGAAACACTACGTAACGCTAAGGCTGCAGCCAAAGGCCGACAAGTACTATCTTATCGAGGTCATAGACGACCCGAGGGGCAAGGTGAACCACAAATCCTACTACATCGCCCCCAACCCGCCTATCGAGATAACCACCACAAGCGACTCAATCAAGGTCTCGGCAGAGGTGGCAAAGCGCTTTGGCAACGTCGTTGTGCGCGGCGGCTTGATAGAATCCACCGGAGGAGCAGGCATAGACTACTATCTACTTTCCGACAGGGTAAAGGTGAGCTTCGAGGCCTTCGACTTCGACAAGGAGAGAAAGCCCCACTTAAAGGCCGGGGCCATGATATTCCTTAACAGGTACTTCTTTGTCTCGGGCGGCATAGACGACTTCGCAAACAAGGACACAAGGAGCTCGTACGCAGGCGTTGGCTTCCAGTTCGAGGACGAGGACCTCAAGTTCCTTTTCTCGAGCTCGCCGCCGATAAAGCCCTGACATCCGGAACCGTAAAGATGCCTCGCAAAAAAACAGCACCGGCAAAAAAACACCGCGCCTTGGGCATTGCCTTTGACATCGGCACGACT
The DNA here is from genome assembly GCA_029858205.1 of Deltaproteobacteria bacterium. NCBI lineage: Bacteria > Pseudomonadati > Myxococcota > Myxococcia > Deltaproteobacteria bacterium. The sequence continues at coordinate 51,454 of JAOUFM010000005.1, forward strand.
ACCCTTGCCGCGAGGCTCGCTGTAAAGGGCGCGGCAAAAGACGCCGCTACGGAGGTCGCGGAGCCAAACCCTCAAAAAGAATTCGGAACCGACGTTATAGCGAGAATCGAGGCTGCGAAAAACGGCAATACCGAAAAGATGCAGGCCGCCCTGCTCTCTGCCATGAATTCCATGACAAAGACGCTCATTAAAGAGGCCGGGGCAAAGGCCGAAGAAGTTAAACACATCACGATTGCCGGCAACAGCGTCATGGAGCACATATTCTTCGGCGTATCTCCGGAGCCAATTGGCAGGCCGCCCTACAAGGCGGCATTCAAAGAGGCCCGGGGCCTACGGGCTGCAAAATCAGGGCTTACATTTCTACCCGAAACTATGCTATACTCCTTCCCGCTTATCGGAGGGTTCGTTGGCGGCGACGCAGTGGCTGCGGCGCTCTCAATCGGGATGGAGGGGAAAAAGCAGCGCACGCTCCTTATAGACATAGGCACGAACTCAGAGGTGCTTTTGTCAAAGGACGGCGTAATATACTCAACTGCCGCTGCCGCAGGGCCTGCATTCGAGGCCGCGTCCATAAGGCACGGCATGGCCGCAAAAAAAGGCGCGATAAGCTCGGTAGAGACAAAGGGCGGCTCGCTAAAGGTATCGGTAATCGGCAGCACTGCGGCAAAGGGGATTTGCGGCTCAGGGCTTCTGGACGCAGTGGCAGCGCTTCTTAGACTCGGCGTAATAGACAAAAGCGGCAGGATAGCGGATGCACACGAGGTGGAAACCGTAATATCTGCCTCCATAAGAAAAGACAACAGCGCAAACTCGGTTGTGCTATATAAAAGCGCTTCGGGCGAGATAACGCTTACGCAGGAAGACGTACGGGCCCTGCAAACGGCAAAGGCCGCCATACGCGCCTCCATAGAGGTTCTAATGGAAAAGGCCGGGCTCAGGGAAGAAGAGATTGAAAAGATCTTTATCGCAGGCGCCTTCGGGAGCTCGCTTAAAAAGGAATCTCTCGAAGCCATAGGGCTCTTGCCGGGCTCGCTTGCAAAGAAGGCCATGTTCCTGGGAGATGCAGCACTGGACGGAGCGGCAATGGCGCTTTTCTCCGCTGCTGCAAGGAAACGGGCCGAAACAATTGCGGCAACGGCAAAATACGTGCCGCTATCTGGCTCCATGCACTTCGAAAAACGCTTCATAGCAGCCATGGGCTTTTAATAAAAAAACGCAAAGAAAGGACGCAGCAAAAGCATTATGAGAAAAATTCAGCGCGCAATCATCAGTGTAACCGACAAAGCAGGCATAGCCGCCTTTGCAAAGGAACTAAGCTCCCTGGGAGTCGAAATAATATCCACCGGAGGCACGGCAGAGCTTCTAAAAAAGGAAGGCATAAAAGTAATCCCCATACAATCCTACACGGGGTTTCCTGAGATGCTGGATGGCCGTGTAAAAACCCTTCACCCAAAGATACACGGCGGCATACTCGCCATCCGCGACAACGCCTCTCACTCAAAGCAGACCGAGGAACACGGCATACTGCCAATCGACATGATAGTCGTAAACCTCTACGCATTCGAGGAAACGGTAAAGAAGAACCCTCCGCTAGATGAGGCAATCGAGAATATAGACATCGGCGGCCCGACGATGCTTCGCGCTGCTGCAAAGAACTATAAAGGTGTGGCAGCTGTCACAGACCCGGCTGACTACGCCTCCATCATCGAAGAAATGAAAAAGAACTCTGGCGGGGTATCGAGAAAGACCCGCTTTACGCTCGCAAAAAAGGTATTTCAATTGACCGCGCGCTACGACGCCGCCATATCGAACCACCTTGGGACATATTCCGAGGAGGAGGAAAAGCAGGATGGCTACCCCGAGACCTACGGCGTGCAGTATAAGAAGATTCAAGACCTTCGCTACGGCGAGAACCCGCACCAGAGCGCGGCCTTCTACGCACGCCATAACGCAGAGCCTGGCACCCTCGCCGCAATGAAGCAGTACCAGGGAAAGGAGCTTTCCTTTAATAACATACTCGACCTTAACAGCGCTCTCGAGATATCGAGAGAGTTCAAGGAACCTGCCTGCGTCATCATAAAGCACAACAACCCGTGCGGCGTGGCATCCAATAAAGACGGGCTCTTCAAGGCATACGAGCTCGCGCTCTCGACAGACTCGAGGTCCGCATTCGGCGGCATAGTCGGGTTTAATGCTTCAATAGACGCCAAGCTTGCCGAGAAGCTAAACGAGCTCTTTCTCGAGGCCGTAATCGCGCCGTCATTTTCAGCCGACGCGCTAAAGATATTCGAGAAAAAGAAGAACCTTCGCGTAATAGAGGTAAAAAACCCCGAGGGAGCAATCGACCCGGGAGTTGACATAAAGCGCGTTACCGGAGGAGTGCTTATCCAGGGCGTTGATACAGGGAGCGCATCGGATCTAAAGACTGTCACAAAGCGCGGGCCAACGGACAAAGAGCTCGAGAACCTGATGTTCGCGTGGAAGGTATGCAAGCACGTAAAGAGCAATGCCATAATATTCGCAAAGGATTTGCGTAGCATCGGTATAGGCGCTGGCCAGATGTCGAGAATCGATTCAACGAACATCGCAGCCATGAAGGCGGCCGATGCAGGGCTTGAGATAGCAGGCTCGGTCATGGCCTCTGACGCGTTCTTCCCTTTCAGGGATAACGTGGACATGGCGGCTGAGAAGAAAATCACGGCAATCATACAGCCCGGCGGCTCGATAAAGGATAACGAGGTCATAGCAGCAGCCGACGAGCACGGCATAGCAATGGTATTTACCGGCATAAGACACTTTAAGCACTAAGGAGCCAAGATGATAGACGTACTGATAATAGGCGGCGGCGGCAGAGAGCACGCCCTTGCGTGGAAAGCAAAACAGAGCCCTCTTACAGGCAAGCTCTATATCGCTCCGGGGAATGCCGGAACGGCAGGGATTGGCGAGAATGTTGCCATAAAGGCAGAGGACATCGCGGGGCTAAAGAAGTTCGCCGTTGATAATAAGATCGGGCTAACGATTGTCGGCCCCGAGGTTCCGCTAACACTTGGCATAGTGGACGAATTCGAGGCAGCAGGGCTAAAGATATTCGGGCCTTCGAAAAGAGCTGCGGAGCTCGAAGGAAGCAAGGTCTTTTCAAAAGAACTCATGACCAAGTACTCCATACCAACGGCGCACTTTAAGAGGTTTACGGACGCGGAGGCTGCCAAGGCATACGCCGAAACCCTTGAAACCCACAACGTGCCGCTGGTAGTTAAAGCAGACGGCCTTGCCGCAGGCAAAGGCGTGCTGATTTGCAACACCATGGACGAGGCATTCTTGGCAATCGACCTCATCATGAAGGACCGTGCCTTCGGGGACGCCGGCAATTCAGTAGTCATAGAGGATTTTCTCGTTGGCGAGGAGGCAAGCTTCATGGCCATAACCGACGGCACAACCATACTGCCGCTTGCCCCTGCCCAGGACCACAAGGCCATCTACGATAATGACAAGGGCCCCAACACCGGCGGCATGGGCGCGTACAGCCCTGCCCCGGTAATCACAAAAGAGCTTCAAGCAGAAGTAATGGAAGACGTAATGGAGCCCATGGTGGCTGCCATGGCAAAGGAAGGCAGGCCGTATAAAGGTATCCTCTACGCAGGGCTCATGATATGCCACGGTAAGCCCTATGTGCTCGAGTTCAACTGCCGCTTCGGCGACCCTGAAACCCAGCCCGTGCTCATGCGTTTAAAGACCGACATCGTGGAGCTGATGCTCTCCTGCATAGATAAAAAGCTTTACAACGTAAAGCTCGACTGGGACGAGAGGTTCGCGCTCTGCGTTGTCATGGCCTCCGAGGGCTACCCCGACGAATACGAAAAAGGTTTCGAGATAACCGGGCTTGAGAGCGTAAAGGCGGCTGACAATGCCGTGGTGTTCCACGCAGGCACCGCGCTAAAGGACGGCAAGGTCGTTACCTCGGGCGGCCGGGTGCTTGGAGTTACGGGGCTTGGGGCAGACGTAAAGGACGCAATCAAAACGGCTTACAAGGCCGTTGAAAAGATAGAGTTCAAGGGCGCGTACTATAGACGCGACATAGGCGCAAAGGCTCTTATAAAATAAAAGTCTCAAAAAAACTTACTTATAAGGAGACTACAACATGGCAAAACCTCTTGTACTAATCCTCATGGGAAGCGACTCTGACATCCCCGTCATGGAGGAGGCATCGAAGGCTCTAAAGGAATTCGGGATCCCGCACGAGATGACGATATCGTCTGCGCACAGGACGCCTGAGAGAACGCTCGATATAGCCAAGAACGCCGAAGACGAAGGCGTGAAGGTCATCATAGCGGGCGCGGGCGCGGCCGCGCATCTGGCAGGTTTTCTCGCGGCCAAGACAACGCTTCCGGTAATAGGCGTGCCCATAGATTCGAGCCCCTTAAACGGCCTCGACTCCCTTCTCTCAACCGTGCAGATGCCTGGCGGAGTGCCGGTAGCAACGGTAGCGATTGGCAAGGCAGGCGCAAAGAACGCCGGAATACTCGCGGCACAGATACTCGCGACATCGGACAAGGCGCTATCGGAAAAGCTCAAGGCCCACAGAAAGGCCCAGGCCGATGCCGTAGTGGCCAAGGCCGAAAAGCTCAAATCAAAGTAACGTGGCCAGCGTGGCTAAAAAGCCGCCCATAATGCTTGGCACGGACGATGCTTCGCTAACGGCCGCTGCCGCCGTAATAAAGAACGGCGGCATAGTGGCCTACCCGACAGAAACATTCTACGGACTTGCAGCCGATCCCTTTAACGAAGACGCGGTTGAAACTCTCTTCATACTTAAAGGCAGGGACAAGACAAACCCCATATCGCTTATAGCCGCCGACACGGCCATGGTAAAAAAGGCCGTGTCCTACGTCTCTCCGCTTGCGGAAGTACTTATGCATAAGTACTGGCCAGGCCCGCTAACGATAGTCTTCGACGCCGCGCCATCTATACCGGAGGTCATAACCGCAGGCACCGGCAAGGTAGGCATACGGATACCGTCGTCAAAGACAGCGCTCGAACTTACGCGCCTTACCGGGCACGTAGTCACGACAACGAGCGCGAACCCGTCGGGCAAGGCCCCTGCGAGTACCGCTTCGGAGGCCATGAACTACTTTCACGCACGGATAGACGCTATAATAGACGGCGGGGAGCTTACCTCAAGGCTTGCCTCGACGATAGTAGACGCAGCCGGAGATACGCCGCTTGTAATCAGGGAAGGCGTCATAGCGAGTAAAGAAATCCTTAAAACCACCGGAGGCTCCAGATGAAAAAGCTCATAAAGTACTTTCTCGAAGGCCTTTTGATATTCGTCCCTCTGGCCGGAAGCGTGTACGTCATATACACGGTTTTCACGAAGATAGACGGCATGCTCGGCATACCTATACCAGGGCTCGGGTTCGCGATAACGATAACCGTAATCACGCTTTGCGGCTTTCTTGCCTCCAACCTGTTCACCAAGGGATATGTCAAGCTTGTCGAAAAGATATTCGAAAAGCTTCCTCTCGTAAAGCTCATATATACGTCCTTAAAAGACCTGCTAGGAGCGTTCGTTGGCGACAAGAAGAGCTTTGATAAGCCAGTCATGGTAACACTCGATGAGACAACTGGGGCAAAGGCCCTCGGGTTCGTTACAAAAGAAGATCTCGATTTCCTCGGCATAAAAGGCCATGTCGCGGTATACATGCCGCAGTCCTACAACTTCGCAGGCAACCTTATGCTATTCCCGGCGTCAAAGGTAACGCCAATAAAGGCCGAATCCTCGGACGTAATGGCATTTCTCATATCCGGCGGAGTGTCGAGCCCAAAAAAGGACGCATAGCTCCTCATTGACAACGCTGTCATTTTGTGTAACACTCTATAAAAATTCCCAGGAGGTTTTAAAGGTGAAAAAACTGGTTCTGGCAACAATAGCGGCATTATTTATCCTTACGGCAACAAACGCCACGGCAGCGGAGCAGTACCCGCTTGGCAAGGCGCACGCGGCCTTGAAGATCGACTACATCACCTTCGGCGACAACTATATGGACAATTCGTGGTGGAGCTCAACAGACCTAAGCGGCGGCTTTATCGGCGCAGAGTACTACCAGGCAATACAGCCCAACCTCTACGTAGGCGGCGAAATCGGGTACTCAAGCGTTGACGATACGGGGGTATCGTGGTGGTTTGGCGACCCTATGAAGCTCGAAGTAACCTACATACCGATAGAGGTAAACGGCAAGTACTCGATGGAATTCCAAAAGAACCTCGTCTTGAGCTTTGGCGGCGGCGCATCGCTAAACTACATCGACGAGACGTTCAAAGTGGGCAACTGGCTCTCCGACTCGACCACGGAATGGAACCTTGGCTTGCAGATATTTGGCAACATAGACTACAAGGTCCAGGACAAGCTCTTTATCGGAGGCGAGCTTAAGATATCCACCATAGACAACCTCTTTATCTTCGGCACCGGATACAACACCTACAAGCTCGGCGTGCGCGTGGGGACTACCTTCTAAAATAACGCCATTATATGCCCTTCGACGGGCCGGCCCGCAAGGGCCGGCCCGTTATTTTTTATAACGACAAGAAAAACACTTGCCGCCCTCTGCTATTGACAAGCGCGGCTCCTTGTGTAATTATTTATAAAACCACGGAGGTCAGCACAAAGTGAAAAAATTCATAGTTCCAATCATACTCTTTGCCGCAATAGCGCTTATGCCGCAGGCATCCGGTGCAGCCGATACATACCCGCTGGGCGACGCAACCATAGAACTTAAAATCGCAAGAATCAACTTCACCGACAGCGTTGTAAAACGCGCCAATGTCGACAGCGGCCTCTACCTCGGGCTCGAGGCCTACACCGCGGCAGCGCCAAACATCTACCTTGGCGGCGAGTTCGGGTACTCTAACCTCGACGGTTCCTCAACCGTGTTCGCCGTAAGAACGGAAAACGAGATAACCTACGTTCCTCTCGAGTTCAATGCCAAATTCGCCATAGGCAACCCGAATAACCTCGCATTCTCCATGGGCGGCGGAGTTTCGCTAAACTACGTCAAGGAACGCGCAACACTGCCAAACAGTGTCATCAAAACATCGAGCGACTGGCTCCTTGGGCTCCAGCTCTTTGCCGCAATACACTACGTGCAAGATCAGTTCTTCTTTGGCGCGGACTTAAAACTCAAGCTCACCGAAGAGTTTCACAGCGCCGGGTACGACTATAACAACTTCGTCTACGGCATACACGGCGGCCTCAAGTTCTAAAAAAACAACCCGCAGTTTAACGCGTTACGTTTTTGCCGATAAAGCAAGCGTAACGCGTTTTTCTTTGTTATTTCAAATAACTACGAATTTGAGAGCCCAAACTCCGACATAAAATATTTGACTACCACTTGAATTTACCGTATCATTTAATGCATTACGATAGCTCTCACTGGATACAAGGAGGATATACGATGCTCGAATGGAAAAGTTCATTTCTCGTAGGCGTTGATGCGATAGACTCCCAGCACAAGGAGCTCTTCGATAAGGTAAACAGCTTTCTAAAGGCAATGGGCCCTGATAAGCGGGCCGCGGAGTTCGAGGAAACGCTTAAATTCCTAGAGGACTACGTCATAAAGCACTTCTCTGATGAGGAAAAGCTCATGCACCTGCACTGCTTTCCGCACGCGGACTCGCACATGATGCAGCACAAGGAATTCAAGAACAGGCTAAACGACTTTAAAGCCGCATACGCCGCAAAGGGCATCACCTTGCCGTTCACCGTGGAGGTAAGCGGTTATCTCACGAACTGGCTGATTAAGCACATAAGTGTGCTCGATAAGGAACTCGGCGCATTCATAAACACCAAGAAGTAGGGCCCCCTATCCTACGAACCCTTCCTTCACAATCGCGCCGTCCTTGTTCATTATAAAGGCATAGGATATGGGCGTATAGCAATCCATGGTCTTCTCGAAGATTACTATCTGCACCCTTATGTCGCCGCCCTCTTCCTCTTCCCACATGCTCTCGACCTCGAAGTCGTACTCCATGCCGGAAGCCCCTCTGCCCTCGTAACTAAGAGCACTGGCAGCGCCGCCCATGTACCCGGTAAGCCTCGTATAAGGCATCTTCTTTAACCTGTCGACCTGTATCTTAAGCAGCCCTTCGGCCTCTTGAACGTCCATTTTATATTCCTACCTCCGTTTTTTAAGTTGTATATTTTAATATATGGCGGGCTTGTGAGGCAAGTGTTTTTAAAAGACCTCGGTTCCTGGCCGGAAACCGCGGCCCTACCCGGCCTTCCTTGAAAACCTGGCGGCAAAGAAGCCGTCGGTATTATGCAGATGCGGCAGGGTCTTTACAAATCCTTCGTCCGTAATAAGCCCTGAGGCAGAGGCAGGCAAAAAGGCCGCCGCGTTCTCGGCCGCATACTCCGGGTTCTCAGCAAGGAACGCCTTCGCGACCTCGATTGTTTCCTCTGGCTCTATCGAGCACACCGAGTACACGATGCGTCCTCCGGGCCTCACGAGCTTTGCCATGTTCCTTAGAATCCTGACCTGCTCCGTTGCCATTCTTTTTATATCGGCCTCGGTCTTTCTGTACTTTATCTCGGGTGTGCGGCGTATTACGCCAAGCCCCGTGCACGGCGCATCAACGAGCACGGCATCGAAGAACTCCGGAAGCTCTGCGTCTTTACCCGGCAAAAGAGAGGGCTGAAAGGCAAAGCTTACTGCGTCGGCAACGACTGTTCTTATGCTCTTTAGAGAGAACCTTTTGGCCAGCTTTTCAACTGTCTTTAACCTCGACGGGTTCTTGTCGAGCGCGAACACTGCGCCCTCATCCTTCATCATCTCGGCCATTTCCGTTGCCTTGCCTCCCGGGGCTGCGCACGCATCACAGATTATCTCGCCCGGTTTGGGTGCAACAAGCAGCGCTACTAGCTGCGAGGCCTCGTCCTGAAAATAAAACCTTTTATCATCCGTATCGAGCCTTGCCCAGGTCTTTTCCAGCACTTCTATGCCAAGCGGCGAGTACTCTGTCGGCCTGGCCACTATGCCGGCGCTGCCAAGCTCCTCGATTAGCCCGGCCCTGTCCTTATAGATGGTATTTACCCTTGCAACAGTCGGAGGCACCCTAAGATTGGCCTGGCACATTTCGAGCGCGTCCTTTACTCCGTAATTGGCAATCCAGCGCTCAACTAGCCACTCCGGGTGGGAAAAAACTATCGAGATGTATTTTACCGGCCCTTTCGATAAGACCGGGAAGTTGACGGAATTTTTCGAAGCGTCCGCTGCCCTTAGTACAGCGTTCACAAAGCCTCTTTTCTTGTCATTTGCTCCGCCAAGCAGCTCGACACTCTCGCCCACAGCAGCGTGCGATGCAACACCGCCGAGGAAAAAGAGCTGATACACGCCAAGCCTCAATGCAGTCAGCGCGTCGTGCTCGAGCTTTTGTGTCTTTATCTTGGAGAAGGCGTCTATTATCCAGTCTATCTTAATGAGCCATCTAAGCGTGCCGTAGACAAGCTCCGTTGCAAAGGCCGCGTCGCGCGTAGAGAGCCCGGCTGCTTCCCTCGAAAGCAGCACATCCGCGTACGAATCCGCGCTCTCGACCCGAAGGAGCACGTTAAATGCAACGCTACGCGCGGTTACCGGGCGCGCTGCCGCCTTCTTCGCCCTTACTTCCTTATCGTTCTCTGACGCCATGTGCGAAAACATCAAACTCCAGCCGAATATGATTTGCGTACAGTTTACCATATACCGCCAAAGCGTCAATATCCATATTTGCGCCGTGCTTCCTTGCAAACAGACGGCATCTTCTGATACTATCTATGGATGATAGAGGAGCGCGCTACAGTTGCATCCATAAGGGAAAACGGCCTTGCCGTGCTACGGGCAAAGAGGACGAAGTCCTGCGACGGATGCACCTCAAAGGACACGTGCCTAAGCGTTAGCGACGAGGAGATGGAAATCGAGGCAATTAACGAGGCAGGCGCAAAGGCAGGCGACAGGGTCGTCTTCACCATGCCAGAGGGTGCGGTGATACGGGCGGGAGTGCTTGTGTACCTTGTGCCGCTTATCGGGTTTATCATCGGAGTCGTGGTGGCGCAAATAGCTACTCCAAGCCTTTTCCCGGACATGAACGCTGACGCGGCATCGGCAGTACTCGGTTTTATCGTAATGATCGCGGCATACTTCGCCGTATCCGCGTACTCGAAGAAAGCGGGCGCAACAAACGACACGGCTCGCATAATCAGGATAGAATAGAGCATGAAAAAGCAAAAACCGGAAAAGAAAACAACCGCGCCAAAGACAGACGACAAGCCAGTTTACAAGACCGTGTGCCAGAATAAAAAGGCCTTCCACGATTATTTTATCGAGGAAACAATCGAGGCAGGCGTGTGCCTTGTGGGCGCGGAGGTAAAATCCCTTCGCCAGGGCCAGGCAAACCTTCGCGACTCATACGCGCGCGTAAAGGACGGCGAGATGTTCCTCATTGGCGCGCATATCTCTCCCTACAACCAGTCCGACGTGTTCACGCGGCCTGACCCGGACAGGACAAGAAAGCTGCTTTTAAAAAAAGACCAGATACGCCGCATGATTGGCAAGATTGCGGAAAAGGGCTTTACGCTCGTTGCAACACGCATATATTTCAAGAACGGCAAGGTCAAGGTGGAACTCGGGCTCGCAAAAGGCAAAAAACTCTACGATAAGAGAGAAACCCTCAAGGAACGAGACGTGTCAAGGGAGATAGCAAAGGCAACAAAGGTCGCAAAATAATTTTATTACCCCTAATGTAACTTTATACTATAATAGATACATCCAATCCAATCTAACTATGGACTTTATAGCTAATGCTTTAAATGGCAAATATATAAATCTCCCTCCCACAAACACTCCGTGGGTTAAAATTGCTGTAGCCTATGCCAGTGACAATACGCAGCTCCTCAGTTTTTGCCTATCAAATAAAATTCCTTTAACATTCTGGTGCAGATACGACAACACGGTTCCTGTTTCATTGAAAATATTAGAAAAATTTCTAACCGAAGGATCCTCAAATTTCACATGTAAACTAGTTCAAAATTTTCATTCTAAAGTAATATGGTATGCCGACTATGGTGTATACATTGGGTCTGCAAACCTAACAAAAAACGGATGGGAAGCCAATATCGAGTCTGGCCTTTTCTTAACTCACAAAGAAATTATAAGTAATAATCTCTTGCCAACCTTAGAGGACTTCTTTTTGCGACTAGACAGCAATTCCCATCCCCTCACAAGGGAAGCTTTTGACCATCTTGCAAACCACAAAAACAAGTTATCATCTTTTGAAAGCAAAGAAAAACAGCAGGAAGATAATAACTTCTGGCAACATGGGCCGATTAAAAAGGAGGGATTTTTAATTTCTCGCTCTCCAGAAGAGAGCATAGACAGTCAAAAAAAGTTGTTTTTAAAAGAGTGGTACGAAACGTTGCAAATTACAAGAAATATAGCCGAAAAAGTTTCATTAGATACTTATAGACCGTCTTGGGTGCCGAAAACAACACCTAAAGGCGTGCAAGTCGATCAGTTCTTACATGCATATTACTATAACAACGTTTTTGATGGAAACAGATCTATGCACGAACAGTTTTACAATAAACATAACGCGAACCCAGAAGCAGCCTTAGGGCGAGCTCTTTGTTGGTGGCAAAAATTAACAGAAGCGCCTGATGAAGAAGATATTATGATTCGAGAATGGGCGCCTTTTCTATCAGAGAAAACAGACAAAGTTAATCTATTGAATTTGTCAGAAGACGACTTTTGCAACGTATGTGCCCGAGTGCATGCTATAAGAAATCATGCCACTAGGGTTAGCAATAGAACTCTCGGCATAGCAGAAAGTGCTGTTACAGAAAAGGAATATCGTATAGAACTGTTTGCCAGATGGCTTTATAAACAACATTCAGAAGACAACAAAACCCCACTAGACGTAATTTATTATGTTTTACATGGCGGAAACTCTGACCGTTTGCCAGAAAGGCTTTGGACCGCAATTAATGACTCCTCCTTTAAGATACCTCATTTAGGACTCAGTTGCTTAGGAGAAATTACTGGGTGGGCACTACCTGATAAATTTCCTCCAAGAAATGGCAGAACAAGCAAGGCCCTGAAATCATTGGGGTTTAACGTAAAAATATATTCCGAAAAGTAGCTTTGCTTGAAAAATATATTTACAGATAAATACAACTTGATATTTTTTCCGCAATCCCCTTGACTCATGTGATATAATATTTAAATGGGGGCGACTGGTTTCGACGGGTCGTTCTGAGGCCGAAGGAAGCATACCGAGGTCTGCTACCTCGTAAAAAAGGCAGACAACAATAGTCGCGAACAACGACAACTACGCTCTAGCCGCCTAAGGCTAGACGTCCTTATGCCGCTCTCCCGCGGCTGTTTAAGGACGTAAAAATGCGGGATGGCTGTTGGTGCTAAGTCCTTAGGAACTAACGGCGAGACTCAATTGGACTGGCTTCTTAGGACCCTGCCTCTGGGGGCCTTGGAGGCGAGATTAAAACAAAGGCTAAGTATGTAGATGCCCCGGTCGAAGCGTTCTCGGACGCGGGTTCAATTCCCGCCGCCTCCACCAAGTTTAAGCAAAGGCCGACAAATGTCGGCCTTTGGTGTTTTGAGAGGAGAGTTTTTCTTGAGAGGATTTATCAGCCTTCTTAGCGCAACCATAGTAGGCGGCATCGGCTGGTGGGCCGGAGAGAAAACGCTTGGCATCTGGGGCGCGGTTGTGTTGAGCGGCATAGGCTCGGGCGTAGGGCTCTACTACGGCAGAAAAATCGCAAAGGACATGATGGGGCTGTAGGGTGGACAATGCCCGCCATACAAGCTAACTTAACACAAAGGACATGAACTCAAAAACAATAAAATACCTACAACACAGAACAGCCCAACTATCCATCGGAAGCTCCACACTTAGAAATCAGGGGGCGCCGGGGGTCGCCAAGGCCACGCGGACTTTTCTCTCTGAACTCAACCTAAAATCCTTCTCCGTTACTTCAAAGCAAAAGTTTTCCAAAGCGCTTGACCACACTACTATTGCCCTATCCAAAGCACTGCCAAAAGGGGCACGCAACTGGGGGACAGCCAGAAAAGCTGTAAATATTTTCCTAAGGGACTGTGTTTACAACCGGTTTTTATGTTCGCACTTTGCTATTCATCTCATTCATCCTTGGCTTGAAGTGCCACTCGACAGTCATGTAGCCAATGGACTTCGGGAAACTTCCATGAGAAATACCCTCCCAAAGTGGACAACCATTAAAAAACTTGAACGTAAAGTAAGCGACAAGTATCAGGAAGCAGCCACCAAAGTAGCCGAGAAGGTAGGATGTAAGCGCGTTGATTTAGATATCTATCTCTGGCGACAAACAGGCATCAAAGAATTAAAAAATATCTAATCACGCGGAAGACAGGCACACCCCACCACAAACCTGCAAGTTTAGCGGTTAGGCGCGGCGCACGAAGCATCACGGCAAAATCGCAGGTTTCCATTACCGCAAAAATCAACGGCCTCCATACGCCAATCCTTGCCAAACCCGCCCCCAGATGCTAAAATCCCCCTCAAGCCGCATATACCAAGGAAATATCCAAACATGGACATCGTACACACCCTGACCGAAGCCGACATTGACAAACTCGTAGCGCTCTATTCAAACGAGTACTGGTGCAAACACAGGACAAGGGCCGATGTCGCCAGGATGCTCAAGAATACGGATATAATCATCGGCGTAAAGGACGGCGAAAGCGGCCTCATCGGCTTTGCGCGCGTGCTTACGGATTACGTGTACAGGGCGACAATATACGATGTCATCGTTGAGAAAAGCTACAGGGGTAAAAACATCGGCAAGCTCATCGTGGATGAGATAATCGGTCACGAAAAACTAAAGAACCTCGAAAGCCTCGACCTCTTTTGCAAGCCCGAGATGTTCGAGTTCTACGAAAAGTGGGGGTTTACCACCGACATAGGCAAGCTAACCCTCATGCGCCGCAAAAGAGGAACATAAATTTCGCCGGTTAAGGTGCGCATCTTATGTGTCTGGCGGTATATGTAACCACGACAAACAGCAGTATAGAGAAAAAACAGCTGGCGCAAATTTCGGGCTTGTCTGTATGCAACATCTCGGATCAACTTCATTTTGTAACTGGTTGGTGTGCCTGTTCTTTGCTGAAAAAAGGGTCTTCGTGGAGCAACCCGACATGGGAACTCCAACCGGAAATACTGCCAGGCCTGGCAGCGTCCGTAAAATTATTGTACGACAAATCCCACGAGTTCACGTTTCAGGCAGTCTGGCTTGACAAGAAAACCACGTTAATCGAACAACGCAGCACGATAGAAGAATTGTTAAACGACATAGAAAAGAACGCAATCAAAAGAAACTATACATATATTGTCAGCCGCAAAACCAAGAAGCGCAGGGAGTGTAGAATCCGCCGATAAAGCCGCAGGATTCCCGCCGGAGTTTACCCCGTACTCAATACGGGGCGGGAATAACGGTTTTTAGATGCGGTGGCAGGCGTCATGCCTGCCGTAAAATCGCCGCCAAGCCCCCAACCCACACAAACCTGCAAGTTTAACCGTCAGGCGAGGCGCACGAAATTTTTGACCGCAGGCGTATATGGAATATACGTCGAGGATCGAAAATTTCCGTGCAACGAAGCATCACGGCAAAATCGCAGGTTTCCATTCCGAATCGCAGGCTTCCTTAAAACGACACTCCCACCCCTATGCCATACACGGTATTCCGGTGGTGCGACCCTGGCGAAAACTCGATCATCGGCGCAAGCGTTATCCACGGCACGTGCTTCAATCCGTCTCTGCGCCTGCCGTAAAACGGAGCTTTCTCGCTAAGCACGATATTGGACCTGAGGCGCACGCTCGTACCAGTATTGGACAGCCCGAGCTGCGTCTGAAACAGGCCGCCGAGCCCCAAACCCAGATACCAGGTAAGTTCTTTTTCAATATCATGCCCCTTCCACCCAACAGCATCCTCACCCCACTTACGATACCCGATACCCGCATTTAAAATAACAACTGTCATATTAAAATCAACGCCATTTGCGGACACATCATGTTTTCTGTCAACATGCCGCGTAACCGTAAACGTAAACCCCGACAATTCGGCGGCGCCTTCTAACGCGCTCCCCATAGCATGCGGTCCGGCAAATGACTCGGACGATGTAAAAACAATAACTACGGCAATAGCAAAGAGACCCGCAATCAATCTTCCAAGCAGCGCCATAAACACACCTCCCGATGTATTTTGTCCGGCAAAATAAAAGTTCCTGCGATTGATTGCGCCATTATACCATGCCTGGCTTAGAAGGCAATACCGCCTGCCTTGTTGCCAAAGCAGGCCTTAGATGCTAAACTCTAATAAAAGGAGACTGACCTGCATGGCGAGGGAACTGATATGCATAGACTGCAGCTTTTGCGGTAAACCTCACAGAGAGCTTCGCGGAAAGACGTCTGTTGAGATAATCCTCTGGATACTCTTCATCGTGCCCGGGCTTGCCTATTCGATATGGAGGAGGATGATATCGGGCGGCAGGTTTTGCTCGCGCTGCGGCAGCCCGCGCGTAATATCGCCGGATTCGGAGTTTGGCAGAAAGCTACGCGGGTTGTAGCTCTTTTTTCCCGCACTGTCTAACCAGTGTTTTTTCAACATTTAAAAAACAGCAAGTCTGCCGCCAGACGAAGCGACCGCATCCCACTCTAATATAGAAAAGGAACATCCGTCGGCAGGCATCACGCCTGCCGCACGCCCCATACCCAAAAGCCGCCCCGCAGGGGCAAATATTTTTAAAAGTGGATTCCTGCTTTTGCAGGAATGACAAAGGCAAGACACTGGATTCCAGCCCAAAAGAGAGCGGGAATGACAATCTTTTACATTTGGGTGCAGGGGTCACCCCTGCCCACGGATTCCCTTGTCAAACCCGTATAGTATGTGTTAGAATTGCTGGTTATGATTCAGGTAAGCAACCTATCCAAAGCCTACGGCGCAAAAACACTGTTCGAGGACGTGTCCTTCTCTGTCGGAAGGGGCGAGAGAATCGGCCTCGTCGGCAGAAACGGCGCGGGGAAGTCCACCCTGCTAGAAATACTCATGGGGCTGGAGAGCTACGACTCCGGCACACTGATGATACCCAAGAACTACCGGCTCGGGTACCTTGACCAGCACATACACTTCACCAAGCCCACGCTTCTCGAAGAATGCTGCCAAGTGCTTAGCGCTGACGAGCAGTACGACTACTATAAGGCCGAGAAGATACTCTTTGGCCTGGGCTTTAGCGAATCGGACATGGATAAGGCTCCGGATACATTTTCCGGAGGCTATCAGCTCCGCATAAACCTCACCAAGACGCTCCTTCAGAACCCGGACATGCTTTTACTCGACGAGCCGACGAACTACTTGGACATTGTGAGCCTTAGATGGATGCGCCGCTTCCTAAGGAGCTTTCGCGGCGAGGCAATCATCATCACGCACGACAGAGACTTCATGGACTCTGTCTCGACCCAC
The DNA here is from genome assembly GCA_029858205.1 of Deltaproteobacteria bacterium. Lineage (NCBI taxonomy): Bacteria > Pseudomonadati > Myxococcota > Myxococcia > Deltaproteobacteria bacterium. The sequence goes on from JAOUFM010000005.1 coordinate 67,991, forward strand.
ACAATGGGCATCCGAAGGGGCCGGCTCCTGAAAATCCAGGGGCAGACCGAGAAGTACTACTCGCAGCTTGCCGTGGACGACGAGGTGCACGAAAAAACGCGCATAAAGCAGGAAAAGAAAATAAAAGAGCTCCAGAGCTTCGTAGACAGATTCAAGGCAAAGGCATCGAAGGCCACTCAGGCGCAATCGAAGATGAAGCAGATAGCAAAGCTGGCAATATTCGACGAGATAGAGCCGGAGTACCAGATGGGCTTTTCCTTCCATTACCTTTCCATGCCGGCCAAGACCTGCATGCAGGTAAAAGACCTCGCCTTCTCATATACAGGCAAAGCTGAGGACAATCTCTTTAGCAATATCACATTCGACCTTCAACCGGGCGACAGGCTCGCTGTAATCGGAAAGAACGGTAAAGGTAAAACCACTCTTCTAAACGCCCTCTCCGGCGAGACGAACCCCACGCACGGCTTCGTCAGGACGCATCCGTCCGTTGCCATAGGCTACTACCAGCAGACGAACAGAAAGGACTTAAACCCCGACAACACCGTTGCCGAGGAAATCGCCGAGGCAAACCCGGAGCTCATGACCGCGAACGTAAGGGCGATATGCGGGGCCATGATGTTTTCTGGCGACCAGGCCGATAAGAAAATCTCGGTACTCTCAGGAGGCGAGCAGAGCAGGGTGCTTCTTGGGAAAATTCTCGCGCACCCGACGAACCTTCTTATGCTAGACGAGCCCTCTAACCACCTGGACATGGACTCAATCGAGATAATGATAGAAGAGATAAAGGATTTTGCCGGCGCTGTCATCCTCGTCACGCACAACGAGGAGATGCTAAGAGAGCTTGCCAACAAGCTCATCATCTTCCACAAGGGCACGGCGGAGTTCTACCCCGGCACGTACGAGGAGTTCCTCGACTCCATAGGCTGGGAAGAGGAAATGGATCTAGCGAAGGCTGGCAAGAAGGCGGCAAAGAAGACGCAAAAGGAAAGCAGCCCGGAAGCGGACAAGGAAAAAGAAAAGAAACTCAAGGCCGTTAAAAAAGAATATACGGCCCTTGAAGAAGAAATAATAAAGAACGAAGAAACACTGCGGGAGAAAAACGAAGAGGCGCTGAAACTGACGACCCTTGGCGGAAGCGCCCTACGCATAAACGAAGTATATAAGGAAATCGCCTCTCTGCAATCGGAACTCGAAAAGCAGAACAAGCGCCTTGAAACGCTTCTTTCTCAGATGGAAGGCGCGTAAAATATCTTTACCTTGCCCCGGCCTTTTTTGCTATAATAACTCAACCACATGATAAAAGAACTTAAAAAACTGCTGGCCTTTTTTTCGCCCTCGCGCGTGGCGTCCCTGTTAAACAGCCGCCACACGCACGACAAACCGCTTACCGAGGAGGACTACAAGCGCATAATCCGCGAGCAGACCTTTGGCATAGACACGACAAACGAGCTCGGGCGGCGAAAGGCCTACATCAAGTGCATCGACTACGCCAAGAAAAGCACCCTTGACATACTCGACATAAACCCGTTCATCGCAGCTGCTGCCGAAGAATTCAAGCAAACGCGCGTAATGACCGGGGCCATGGAGGAAAACATCGAGCCAACCGGCAAGGAACGCATCTACCTTACGCATTCTAACGAGTACGGCCCGGAGTTCGTCGGCAATAAAGAAGGCCTTCTCTACATGGCCCGGGTGTTTCTAAACCTCTCGAGGTCCAAGATGGAAGGCGAGCATGTGCACCTCTACGACAACGAAGCCCCTCTCTCGGAAGGTTCCTATCCGTTCACCGTCTACTACGAGGACAACAAGTGGTTCGACGAATACGCCGAAGATGAGGACGGGGAAGACGGCCTTTCCGGCCCAGAGCCGAGGCAGCGCGGCATCCGCGCAGAAGACATAGCCGCCTTTATGCTGCTCGACGAAGCGCCGCCGACGATGCTCGTTACAGCAAATAAAATATACAAGGTCTCGGCGTGCAAGGAAGTGACCGATGAGAACATAAAGGTCATTGCCGGAGCCGGCGAGGCGGAGCGGGCCTTTGCAGTCACCTTCGTGCAGGACGACGGAAAGAGCGGAAAAATACTGCTCGGCGCAAACGACGACGGCGTTGTGTTTTTCAGAAAAAAAGACCTCGAACAGATATCGTAACTCCGCAAAATGACAAAACACGCCGCAAATCCGATTGGCACAGCAAACCTTAAAATGGCCTTTGGCGTAGAGCCCTCGAACAGGCTCTTCAGGCTGCGCCTTGCGCGCTATAAATCGCTTGCCGAAACGGTTGCCTCGTACGTAAACGAACATCCCGGAGCCCTGAGACTACTGGATATAGGGCTCGGAAGCGGCCGCTCCTTAAGATTTATCGAGGGCGAAGGCGCGGACAAAAATATCGACTTTAGCGGCCTTGACCTCGACCCGGACAGGCTCTCGACGGTTTACTCGCCGAAAAGATGGACTCTCTACAAGGGGGACATCGAAAAAGGCGCGCCGTTTAAGGACTCGGAGTTCGACATCGTGATATGCGAGCAGGTGCTAGAGCACCTTGTCGACCCGGCAGCCGCGCTAAGAGAGATATCGCGCGTACTCAAAAAAGGCGGGCTCGCGATAATCGGCGTGCCGACATTCCCGCCTCCGATAACATATGTAAGGCGCCTCTACGTTGCGCTCACAACGGCGCTACTTAACAAGAAACACTCCCACGTGCAGACCTTTAGCTCGTTTTCCATCTTAAGGCTCTTGAAGGACAACGGAAGTTTTTCGGTGCTCTCGTGCCACGGGGTGCGCGTAATATCGGGCGGGATACTCTCGAAGCTTGAGGACTTTGAGGGCTGGTACAGGTTCAACAGAAGGCTCGGGGCCGCACTGCCCGTTATCTGCACAGAGGTGCAGATAACGGCGATAAGGAAATAACGCGGTTAATCGCCGACTATTTCCTTTGGCACGCCGTAGTACCTTGCGTCCCTTTTCAAATCCTTTAACTCTTCCTCTACGTCCCTTATTCTTTTTTCGATATCAGGGATGTCCTTTTTAAATGCCTCGTACGCCTTTATTTCATTATCCTCGTACGTCTGACCAAAACGGCGGCCCCTCTCGAAGACCTCTATATACTGTTTCTTGCCGGAGAGTTCGTCTTTTGAGTTCCTCAACCGCTCATTTTTCCCGTCAAACAAGGTCTTCCACTCGTATGCGGTTTTATCTCCGTAGGTTTCGACCCCTGGCTGCGACGAAGCAGTCGCAGGCGGGGTGTACGACGGCTTGAAGGCCGGCGGGGGCGGGGCAGACGGCTTGGACTCTACGTGCGTTGCCTTTTCCTTGAACGCCTCCGGAACCTCGTCCTTATTGGTCGTTACGTGAAGCTTACCGTCCTTATCGGTCCAGTAATACAGGTCCGCGGCTGCGTACCCGGCCCCTGCAAAAACAAAAAAAACGCAAAAAGCAAATACGGCAAAAATCCTTCCTGTGCCGGTCATAAAACCGCCCTTTCTATCTCCATGCCTCAAACGGCACGCCGTAGTATTTAGCATCGCGCTCGATCTTGGATATCTCCTTATCGAGCTCCTCCAAACGCTTCTCGATTCTTTCCACATCTTTTTTGAAAACATCGTATGCGGCTATTTCCTCGTCCGTATAAAGCCGGCCTTCCTTGACGGTCTTTATATCGATACTGCGCATATGCTCTGGCGGGGCTACAAGCTTACCGGTTCTTATGCTCTCGGAACACATATAGCGCATTACCCATCCGCGCTCATAAACATCGACGTATAATCTTTTGATATTCCACTCGAACTTCAATTCCGCGCGTTCAGCATTTTTTACGGCGAACTTCTTTTTCCACTCCTCGATGGTTTCGCCGCCGTAGAGGGTCTCTCCATTGGACGCAACAAGTTGCGGCTCCTGGTCCTTGATATCCTGCCTCTCGCAAGCGCCGTCGATTGCAAGCGCATCGCAAGCGCCTGATACAAATAACGCCGCGCCAAAGAAAACTGCAATAAGCCGCATTTTACGCTGATACGCGCTCATATTGAAATTATACCCTATCTTGGCGCATTGGTCAAACCCGCTGCCCTTACGGCTTTACCGTCCACTACTACGGCAAAGGCACCGTCAATATCCGTTCTCAGGATTTTTATACCGCGTTTTTTGAGGCTTTCAATCGTTTCCTCGGCAGGAAATGAAAAGGCATTATTATACCCTGCTGATATGGCGGCAAAGCGCGGAGCAACTGCATTCAAAAACACCTCTGAAGACGAGTTCCTGCTTCCGTGGTGAGCGATTTTGAGCACATCGGCCTTTATGTTCTTTTTAAGAAGCGCGGCCTCTGTCTTTGCAGGTATATCGCCTGTGAAAAGAAAGGACACATCATTAACGTTCACCCTGAAGACAAGCGAGGCGCTGTTTACGTCCTTACCCGAATATCCGGGCTCTGGAGAAATAAACTCAAGACGCGTCCCGTTTATGTATACCGGCTCAGAAGCGGCGTTTTTAACGCTTACCGGAACATGTCTTTTGCCAAGCTCGTTTTCCAGCAAAGTATCCAGCCTGCCAGGGCCGCTCCACCAGAACTCTGATGGAGCGAAGTTTTCGGCAATAAACCCCATGCCTCCCATGTGGTCCTGCTGCGGATGCGTGAGCACGAGGTAATCGAGCTTTTTTATGCCCCTTGACCATAGATACGGCGCAACGATCCTCTCCCCGGCGTCAAACCCCGACGATACGTACGCACCGCCCGCGTCTATGAGCATGGTCTTTACTCCGCTCCCTCTATCCTGGAACTCGAGCAGTATGCTCTCGCCCTGGCCAACGTCCAATACGGTCATGGTAAAATCCTTTGGCCATACATAAGCATAGTGCCTGTAAACAACCGCGAATACGAATACAGCGGCAATTGCGGCAAAATAGTACGCGAGCCTTCTTCTGTCAGTTACAAACACAACCGCCGCAAGAAGACAATAATACAAAACAATCTCGACTCCGGACATCCCTGTTACCCGCATATTGGAGTACGGGATGGAGGAGAGAAAATCCGCGAGCCGCACGGACAACGTAAGCAGGATATCTGCGCTGTGAAAGAACACCGCTGCCAACGGGGAATATAGTAATGAAAAGAATACGCCAAGAAGCGAGAGCGGCACCGCAAGCATCCCGGCAAGCGGCACTATAACGAGGTTCGCTGGCACGGATATTGGCGTAAAACTGTGGAACACCGCGGATATAATAGGAAGCGTTGCAATCCACGCTACAATTGAAACAACGCACATGCCCTTTGCGTATAGCACAACGCGGGATTTGAGCGTATAGCCGCTCTCCGCTGCCTTCTCGTACGACGGCCTCATAATGCGCGGCACAAAGACTATGAGCGCAATAACAGCCGCAAAAGAAAGCTGAAATGAAGTGTCCCAGAGCGCTCCGGGAGTAAAAACAAGGATTACGAGCGCCGCAAGGGCCGCTGCAGAGTAAATATCGCGAAAACGCCCTATGCCAGCTGCCACGAGCGCTGCAACAGCCATTATGACCGCCCTTTCGGATGGAACGGAAAACCCGGACACAGCGCCGTAGAAAAGCACAGGGAATATGGAGAGAAGGAGCGCGAGCTTAACGACATTATACTCGAGCATCAGGCGGCGGCTACGCTTAAGCAGCCAGAGAAATATAAAATAAGACGCGGCCGCCACAAGCCCCACATGCAGCCCTGAGATGGAGAGTATGTGCGTTGTTCCCGTGTCCCTGAAGGCACGTTCAACGTCAGAGGGCACACCTGCCCTCTCGCCTATGGTAAGGGCCTTTATGATGCCGGCATTTTCAAGGCCAAGCGTATCTATAAACGCCGCTCTCTTGGTTCTGAAACTATCAAGCGCGGCAAACGGGCTTCGCATGTCCTCTATCTTCCTTAAACCAGGGCCCCGCGTCCACGCCGAGGCGTCTATGCCGTTTCTCCTGCTCCACCATTCGTAATCAAAACCGCCGGGGGTCTTAAAGTTCCTAGGAAGAGTAAGCCTCGAAGAGAAGGCAACGATATCGCCCCTTGAAATACTGCCTGAGTCTCCGTCGTAGGAAAGACTTATCTTTGCCTCTGCGCCCTTCATATCCCCTTGCCCATACCCCATGGAGCGCACGTCTATGACAAAACGCGTCCTGCCGTCTTTTCTTGTTTCGTATTTTTCCGCAATCACGCCTTCGATATCCACAAAGGCCCTGCTTTGGGCAGCTTCTCTTATAAAGGCAATCGAAGCGCCGGTTCTTTCGTTCACAAGCGAAGAGGCAAACAAAAGCCCTAGCGAGAAGAACAAGGCAATAGAGGGATATAGCGGGGTTCTTATTGGCGGAGACAAGGGATTCTTACGAGATAAAAAAGCAAGTGCAACAAAAACAATGAACGCGATTACAAACAGCGCTACGGAAGCTGCAACCGAAAGCCCAAGCCAGGCCTCAAGCGCGAGACCTGTTATAAAAGAAACGGCTATGGGCACCAACGGACGCATAAGCCTCCATACTCACAACACGCAGCGCCGCATCCGAAAATCGGCGCCCTTACGATTCCTTCTTCGAGGTAGCCTCTTTTATGAGCCGCGCGGTTTCCGGAGTTATCCCCGAAAGCGCGGCTATATCATCGATACTTGCAGCCCTTAAGCCGTCAAGGTCAACGAATTTTTCGAATATCAGCTTTTTCTTGGCAGGGCCGATGCCTGGAATATCATCCAAGACCGACCGGACGGATTTTTTACCCCTAAGCTTCCTGTGATACGACACTGCAAAGCGGTGCACCTCGTCGCGCACGCGGCGGAGCAGCAAATCCCCCTTGGAGCCCTCTTTCAAAACAACAGGGTCCTTTACGCCTGCAATAAACACCCTCTCGCCCTTTGAAACCTTCTTGCCCGGACGCGGCGGCAGCGCGCCTTCCCTGTCCTTTGCAAGGGAAGCAATTGCCGCGCCTTCCATCTTAAGCTCGGAGGCGACCTTCAGGGCAACGGCAAGCTGCCCCTTTCCGCCGTCAACGAGGATTAGATCCGGCACAGGCACGTCATTGGTATTTAAGTACCTTCGCTCCATGACTTCACGCATCATGGCGTAATCGTCAGGGCCGTCCACGCCTTTAATTTTATAGAGGCGGTAATGCTTTTTCTCCGGCACGCCGTTTTTAAAGCGCACCATTGCGCCTACCGCGCTCTCGCCGCCGATATTGGATATATCGAAGGCCTCGATTGTCACAGGGGTTCGCGAAGTATTGAGCTTCTTTCCTATCTCGATAAGCGCTGCGTTCTCTGCCGTAAGCGCAGCCTTTATGAGCGCTTCCTTTGCGTTTAAAAGCGCCATGTCCATGAGCCGCTTCTTGCCGCCGCGCTCGGGCCTTCTTATCTCCACCCTCTTTCCGCCAAGCTCCGAGAGCCATTCTTCCATCACATCAGGGCCATCCGCATCAACGGAGAGAAAAACAAATGCCGGAATATTGTTCTCGCTTCTTCTGTAAAACTGCGAGAGAAACGAGGCCATGATTTCCGAATCCTCGACACCCGTGTCCTTGAAGTTAAAGCCTCGCTTGGAGATGAGGCGGCCCTGCCTGACATTTAGCACCGCTATGGAGAGCGCGCCGTCCTCCCGCTCGAGCGCGAAGTAGTCTTCGTCCTCGCATCCTTCGCTAACTACCTTCTGCTCTTCGAGAGAGGCCTCTATGGCGCCAATCCTGTCCCTTATAACAGCCGCGTCCTCGTACCTTTTTGCCTCGGATGCAGCAAGCATGTTCTTTTTAAGCTCCCTTACAAGTTCCAAGTTCCTGCCCTCGAGAAACATTATTGCGCCGTCCACGATTTCTCTGTATTTGCCCTCGGATATAAGCCCTGTTGCAGGGGAGGCGCAAAGACCAAGCTGGTAGTCGAGGCACGGCCTTGTGCGGTTACGAAACTCATGGAGAGAACACACGCAAAGCGGAAATATGCGGCGAAGGAATTTTAGCGTCTCCCTTGCCTGCGAGGCAGAGGCATAGGGGCCAAAGTAGCGCGACTTGTCGTCCGCTGTCCGCCTCGTTATCTCGATTCTCGGAAACGGCTCCTCAACCGTAAGACGTATGCTTACGTAGGTCTTATCGTCCTTAAGGCGTATGTTGTACGGGGGTTTGTGCTTCTTTAAAAGAGTGTCCTCGAGTATGAGGGCCTCTTTCTCCGTGGTTGTGATGATGCAGTCGATGTCCTCGGTTTTCGAGGCAAGAAAACGGCTCGCGTAGCGTCCGTCGTCAGCGCTTCCTCTAAAATACGACCTTACGCGGCTCTTTAGATCCTTTGCCTTGCCGATGTAGAGAATCTTTCCCGAGGCGCCCTTCATGAGATAGACGCCCGGGGTCTTTGGAAGCGACTTTAGCCTGGCCTCGATGTCCATAAAAGGTAGAGAAAAAACCCGGCCAACAGGCGTTTTGAAAAACGCCCGTTTACCTGGCCCGCTCGATGTACTTAAGTTCCTCTGTGTCTATGCGTATGACCTCGCCGGTCTCGATGAACGGAGGCACTCCTACCGTAAGCCCGGTTTCGAGCTTCGCCGGCTTATAGGAGCTCGAAGCCGTAGCGCCCTTCATGTTTGGCGGCGTGTCGACAATCTTAAGCTCCACAACCTTTGGCGGCTTCACCGAGACGGGCTTGCCGTCGTAGAACTCGACAGCGAACTTGACGTTCGGGATGAGGAAGTACACAGTGTCGCCAAGATCTTCCGAGCTAATCGGCATTTGCTCGTAATTGGCGGTGTTCATGAAGGTATACTCTCCGCCGCTCTCGTATAAGTACTCCATCTCGTGCTCTTCAAGCACGGCCTTCTCCACCTTATCATCCGACCCGAAGCGGTTCTCCGCTCCCGAACCTGTAATCAGGTTCCTGAGCTTGGTTTGCACCATGCCCCTCCAGTTACCAGGCGTCACGTGCTGGACGCTTAGCACCTTGTGAGGCGCTCCGTTGAACATGATGGTCATACCCACCCTTAACTGTGTTGCCGATATCATTTAAGTATTGCTCCTTTCGAAAGAACTCAATATTTTATGGTAACACAACAGGGGCCTGCATTTCCAGCCCCGAAGCCCTATTTTACGTACTTCTTTACGTGAGCGGAGGTGTTTACGGCATTGAGCTTTTTAAATATCAGATCAAAGCGGTCCTCGAGCTCTTTACCGATAGCGTCGATTGTCGGCCTCGGGAGCATCCACATCTTTTCCTTGAACGGCCCGAACCCCTTTTTCCTGGTCTTGTATATGAACTGCTCGTCCGTTTCCCCCGCCTTTTTCTCGTCAGAGTGCACCTTCCTAAGATGCTCGTATATCTCTTCTTTTAGCGCCTTTGGAAACGACGCGCTGTCGTAGGTAAGGTTCTGGAACCCGGTGGCAAGGTGCACCTCGGCAGCAGCCTTTTCCCTGAATATATGGAAGGCATCATCCGGGAGAGTGGACGCGCCGTGCTGCACAACACCCGAGAGCCCGTAGACCTCCCTCGATACCCTGGAAAGCTTTTCTATTGTGTCGAAGTCGACCTTCACCTTGGCTATGCTGCCGTCGGGGAGAACCACTCCGCCGTGCGAAGTGCCGGTCTGCACGCTTATCTTGCTTATGCCAATGAACTTTTTATCGAGCGCTGCCTTGTAGCCGTCCATGAAAGCTCTGAGCTCTTCCTCTGTCGAGTTCTTTCCGCCGACCTCGCCGATTTCGCCCCCAATCGAGACAACGGACAGCCCCTTTTCCTTTTCCTTATTTCTTATGAAGGCCGTAAGCTCTGCCGTGTTCTCGAAGTTCGGCCTCTGCTGCTCGGTAACGCTTGGCTTGCTTAGATCCACGATAGTGGAGGCGTCTATGTCGATGTTATAGAACTCGGCCTCAAGCGCCTCGGCAATGAGCTTTTTAAGGCCGTCTATCTCAGCCTTCTTATCTTCCCCGTACTTCTTTGCGTTTATCTGGAAGTGGTCGCCCTGTATGAACACGGGGGCCTTGTAGCCTTCCTTTATGGCAGCTGCAAGCACGCATGCCGCGTACTCCTCTGGCCTCTGGTCTGTGTAGCTTATCTCGCTCTTTGCTATCTCGAAGAGCACGGTTGTCGAGTCGTTCTTCTTTGCCGCGCGAAACACGGCCCTCGATGTGTCGTATGTAAGGCCGCGTATGTTTATCGCGGGAACGGTAAAATCCTTGCAATCACCCCTGCCCATTGCCTCGTATAGCCCCTGAATGGAGGCGGAGGGGGAGCCGAATGCCTTTGCAGCGGCCCTTATAATGCGCTTTGCCTCTGCTGCCACGGCCTTGTCTTTATTAATTGCCGCGTTGTAGGCAAGTATGTCGATTGCCTCAAAGCATAATTTCTTTTCATCGGTAATTGTAGCCTTGCCGCCTGCGTCTACCGTAAGCGCGGCCTTTACGGAATCTTTAAGCTCATCAACGGATTTTTTCAGCTGCATAATACCTTCTCCTTTTTAAAGGTTTTCCGTTAAAAACGGTCACGAATAATACCTCTTATACAGGGCCGCTGCGTCGCGGCGAAAGAAATAATCTATAAACAGGCCCCAATTCCGAAGCGTCCTCTTTAATACGCCGTCCCTTTGCCACCTTCTTGGCGACACAGTGACCGCCTCCTTGAGTATACACAGCGTTTTGGCTTTCTTCAACCTCTTAATGAGTTCCAGGTCTTCCATAATCGGAAGCCCATTAAAGCCGCCTGCGTCGGTAAAGGCCTGCCTTGTTACGAAAAGTGCCTGGTCTCCGTAGGCAATTTTAAGGGCCCTTGCCCGAAGGTTCGCGCCAAATTCTATCAGCCTGTACGAAAACCCTTTTGCATCTATGCCAAGAGAGAACATGCCTGCCTGAAACCCTCTCTCGATCGCGCTGCTTACATCTTTGGCCCAGCCACCCGGCAGCCTTGCGTCCGCATGAAGAAAGATAAGCACATCGCCGGTTGCCACCTTTGCGCCTTCATCCATCTGGGCGCCGCGGCCTTTTTTAGCGCTTATAACCTTTGCGCCAAGGGCCTTGGCCTTTTTTACCGTGCCGTCACTGCTGCCAGCGTCGGCAACTATAACTTCGGCTCCATCTGCCGACCTTACGGCCCTTTCTATGTTTGCCTCTTCATCAAGGGCCGGTATTACGACGGAAAAACTCCCCATCCCCGTTCCACCTACTCGCCTTTAAGCTCCCTTGTCATAAGGGCCATGACAGCGTCCCTTGGGCTTTTACCTTCGTTTAATACCTTACAGACCTCTTCGGCAATTGGCATCTCGATATTACTGCGCCTCGAAAGCTCTACAACCGAGGCTGCGGTCATAACGCCCTCTGCAACGGTCTTTCTGCCTTCCATAAGTTCCTTTAAGGTCTTGCCCTGCCCTATCTCGAAACCAACGGTATAGTTCCTGGAGAGCGGCCCTGTGCATGTAAGCACAAGGTCTCCCATGCCGGAGAGCCCGTAGAAGGTCTCTGCCTTTGCGCCAAGCTTTACGCCAAGCCTCGTCATCTCTGCAAGGGCCCTTGTAATGAGGGCGCTCCTTGAGTTGAACCCGAGCCCGAGGCCGTCGGATATGCCGGAAGCTATCGCCATTACATTCTTTAATGTCCCTCCAAGTTCGACACCCACCGGGTCTGTGTTCGTATATACTCTAAAGTACTTTGTCGAGAAAACATCCTGCGCGGCCTCTGCCGCATCAAGGCTTGGCGCTGCAACGCAGGCTGCTGCAGGAAGACCTTTTGAAAGTTCCTTTGCGAATGTCGGGCCGGAAAGCACGCCGAGCCTGTCGCCAAATTCTTTGCCAAGGGTTTCAAGAAGCACGCTACGGCAAGTAAGAAAGGTCTTTGCCTCGAGCCCCTTTGAGGCGTTTATAACGACAGCATCAGGGCCTATCAGCCCCTTTGCGTCCTTGAAAACGCTCCTTATGGCCTGTGTGGGCACAACGCACACGACCATTCCTGCGCCCAAGAGCGCGTCGTTAAGCGAATTAGTTATTTTTAGAGATTCGGGAAGCTTAACACCCGGAAGATAGGTCTTATTCTCTCTAACTTCGGGCATCTCCTTTGCAAGCCAGTCCTCATAGGCCCAGAGTGTGGTATCCACGCCCTTAATAGCGAGCATCGCGGCAATCGTCGTGCCCCAGCTTCCGGCTCCTATGACCGAAACGCGCATTGTCAGTCCGTCTCCCTAAGCTTCATCTGCGTGTTGCCGCCTTCTGGAAGAGGCACGGCTATTATCTCGCTCTTCATCCTCTCCTCCACTGCGACCATCTTGATTCTCACGATACTCTTATTCGGGTACTCTTTTTCGAGTTCCTTTAGAAGCTTCATCGCCTCGCCAAGGTATCCGCCGGCTATGAGCGAAGACGCCTTCTCGAGCTTTGCCTCCATGGCAACGGGCTGTCCGGCGTACTTCTTCATGACGTAATCGAAGGAATTCGCGGCCTCGAGGTACTCGCCTCCCATGAAGTACGTCATTGCGATAAGGAAATGCGCCCGTTCGGTGTATTCGCTCGAAGGGCGTTTTTTAAGAAGGTCGTCGAGCTCGATTCTTGCCTGCTTGAAATCGCCGACCCCCATGTACTCGTTTGCAAGCTCGAAGCGGTATCTTGCGGCATTGGACTCGGGCCCGGCCTTGACGAGCCATATGTATTCCTCGACCGCCTGCCTGTGGTTATCGCCATCGGAAAATATGGCGGCCCTGTCCTCTCTTGCGTTTATCACATAAGAGCTGTCCGGATAAACGTATAAGAGCACGGCATAGGCCTTCAATGCATCTTTCGGCCTCTTGAGGAACTTGTAGTTTATGTACCCTGTCTTGTACTGGCTCGCTGCGGCAAGCTGGCTGTCAGGGTACTTATCGACAAAGACCGAGAACTTCTCGATTGCGGTCGCATAATCCGAAGCGGCAAGATGGCGCTCTGCGTCGTAAAATAATTTTTCCTCTTCCCTGCTTACGCGCTTGCAGCCAAAGGAGGCGGAAATAAGGACTGCCGCGACGGCTATCAATACGCCGGCTAGAAGAACGCGGCCAACGCCTATTTTGCCAGGGCCCTTGTAAGGCACGGCATCTACTCTTCGGCCTCTTCTTCTTCCGCGCCCTCTACTATCGGGGCCAGGCCGCCTATCTTCTCGTCCTTGTCTATGTCCATAAGCCTAACGCCCTGGGTGTTCCTGCCTATGACAGAGACGCCCTTCATGGCGATGCGTATGATTTTGCCCTTGCTCGTAGAAAGCATTATCTCATCCGAGTCCGTCACCTGGGCTATGCCTACGACAGGGCCGTTTCTCTCCGTTACCTTGATGTTTATCAGGCCGCTACCGCCTCTGGACTGCGTCCTGTACTCCGAGAGCTCGCTTCTCTTGCCGTAGCCTTTCTCGGTGACGGTGAGCATGGTGACGTTATCGGCAAGGGTCTCCATGCCGACCACCTCGTCGTCCTTCGATAGGTTCAAGGCCTTGACGCCCCTTGCCTGGCGGCCCATCTCCCTCACGTCCTCCTCGTTAAAACGTATGGACATGCCCTCCTTGGTGGCCACGAAGATATCCTTCTTGCCGTCGGTAAGGCGCGCGTTTATGAGGCTATCGCCCGCATCCAGGCTCACGGCTATAAGGCCGCTTGTGCGGATGTTAGAGAAGCTCATCAGATCGCTCTTCTTTATGACGCCCTGGCGCGTGCCCATGACTATACAGGAGCCTTCGGTAAACTCCCTGACGGGCAGGAATGCCGTGATCTTTTCGCCCGGAGAAAGGCTAAGTATGTTAACTATCGCCTTGCCCTTTGCGGCCCTGCCGGCCTGCGGGATGTCGTAGACCTTTAGCGCATAGGCCTTGCCTTTGTCGGTAAAGAAGAGGATGTGGCTGTGCGTCGAGGCAACGAACATGCTCGAGACAAAGTCCTCGTCCCTGGTCGTCATGCCGGTCTTGCCCTTACCGCCCCTCTTTTGAATTTTAAAGAGGCTCGTCGGGTTCCTCTTTATATAGCCGTTACCGGTGATGGTGACGACCATGTCCTCTTCGACTATTACGTCCTCGAGGGTTATTTCCTCTGCCTGGTCAACTATCTGGGTACGCCTCGGGTCTGCGTAGCGCTCCCTTATTGCCTTAAGCTCGTCGACGATGACGCCCATAAGGAGCTTCTCGCTTGCCAGTATTTCCTCGTACTTCTTTATCAGCGCTATCACTTCCTTGTACTCTGCAATTATCTTCTCTCTCTCGAGAGCGGTCAGGCGATGGAGCCTCATATCGAGGATGGCGGTTGCCTGTATCTCCGAGAGCTTGAACTTCGTTATGAGCCCTTCTTTGGCTTCCTGCGGGCTCTTGGATGCGCGTATCAGCTTTATCACATTGTCGAGGTTGTCTATGGCGATCTTTAGCCCCTCGAGTATATGGGCCCTTTCGCGGGCCTTTTTTAAATCGAATACAAAACGCCTGGTAACGACCTCTTTACGGAACTTGACGAACTCGTTTAAGAGGTCTGCAAGCGGCAACACCTTTGGCTGGCCTTCGACGAGCGCGAGGTTGATGATGCCGAATGATGAACGCATCTGCGTGTGGAGATAGAGGTTATTGAGTATTACCTCGGCCACCTCGTCGCGCTTTAAATCCACCACAACCCTCATGCCCTCTCTCGAGGACTCGTCTCTTATGTCCGAGATGCCCTCTATCTTCTTGTCGTGCACGAGCTCGGCGATTCTCTCGATGAGCTTTGCCTTGTTGACCATGTAGGGTATCTCTGTGATGACGATGCTCTGGCGCCCGGTCCGTGAATTCTTCTCAACCGTTGCCTTTGCCCTCATCTGCACGACACCCTTGCCGGTCTTGTAGGCATCCACGATGCCTTCCCTGCCGTATATGAAACCGCTTGTCGGGAAGTCGGGGCCGGGCACTATCTTCAAAAGCTCCTTAACGGTCGCATCGGGCTTCTTTATGACGTAAATTATGGCGTCGATTATCTCGCCAAGGTTATGCGGCGGCATGTTGGTTGCCATGCCAACGGCAATACCGGAAGAGCCGTTTACAAGAAGGTTCGGGAATGCCGCGGGTAAAACGCTCGGCTCTCTTTCCGAGCCGTCGTAGTTCGGGACAAAGTCGACGGTTTCCTTGTCTATGTCGGCAAGGAGCTCGCTTGAGAGCCTCGCCATCCTTACTTCCGTGTACCTCATGGCAGCAGGCGAGTCGCCGTCTATGCTTCCGAAGTTACCCTGACCGTCGATGAGCGGGTACCTCATGGAGAAGTCCTGGACAAGCCTCGTAATGGTGTCGTATACCGCTATGTCGCCGTGCGGATGGTATTTACCTATGACGTCTCCGACCACGCGGGCTGACTTTTTATAGGGCTTATTCCACTCAACCCCCATCTCGTGCATGGCGAATATGACACGCCTGTGCACGGGCTTTAATCCGTCACGCACATCCGGGAGCGCCCTTCCTACGATTACGCTCATCGCGTAATCGAGGTACGAGCGTTGCATTTCATCTTCTATGGCAACCGGAATTTTCTCTTGGGCCATTGCTAAAAAATACCTCCGTAACCGGGGAGTAAAAAGGCGGAAATCTCCTTAAAAATCAGACTCTTTATAATATTAGGGATTCGCCGACATGTCAAGTAATAAAGGCCGCTTGGGGGCCGTAAAAAAGCGCCTCTAACAGCTTGAAAATGCTAAAAAATCTTGCATTCTTTGCCAGTTCTGGTAAATTATCAAGTTGAACCGTATAGTAAAACACCATGGCAAAAGACCTCATACTCGAACTCGGCTCAGAAGAGCTGCCGGCAAGATTTATAAACCCATCGCTTGCCGCCCTTAAAACAGGCCTTGAAAAGGCCCTGAAAGAGCATAACATCGCCTTCGCGTCCCTGGAGACCTATGGCACTCCCAGGCGTCTTGCCGCCATAATAAAAGGTCTCGAAGAAAAACAAGCAGACTCGGTGCTTGAAGCAAGAGGCCCGAGTAAGCAGGCTGCCTTTGACAAGGACGGCAATCCAACGAACGCGCTCATAGGGTTCGCGAAATCCCACAACGTAAAACCAGCGGACGTAAAAACAATAAAGACCGAAAAGGGCGAGTACGTCTGCATATCCAAAAAAATCAAGGGCAAGAAGACCTCTGAGATACTGCCGGCACTCTTGAAGAACGCTGTAGAGAAACTCACTTTCCCCAAGTCCATGCACTGGGGCTCATTCGACGTGACCTACGGACGGCCGCTTCACTGGATACTGGCAATGTACGGGACATCGAAAGTTGAGTTCGACTACGGCCACATAAAAAGCTCCAACACGACCTGCGGCCACCGCTTCAAGAGTCCGGCAAAGATAAAGATAACCTCGGCCTCGGCGTACCTTAAATCCCTTAAAAAGGCATTCGTGCTTGCCGATATAGAAGAAAGAAAGGCAATCATTCACAAAAACCTCAAGATAGAGGCAGAGAAGTCCGGCGGAGAGGTGCTCTACGACGACGGGCTTATGGAAGAGGTTGCCAATCTTGTCGAGTACCCGACCGTTGTAAAAGGCTGCTTTGAGAAAGAATTTCTCACGCTGCCGCGCCAGGTCGTTATAAACGCCATGCGCGAGCACCAGAGGTACTTCTGCGTGATAAGCAAGAAGGGCGAGCTCTTGCCGTATTTTCTTACGGTATCGAACACGCCGGTCAAAAAAGTAAAGACCGTTAGCTCGGGTAACGAGCGCGTTCTAAGGGCCAGGCTAAACGACGCCAAATTCTACTACGAAAAAGACCTCAAGACGCCGCTTGCCTCACGGGTGGATGCGCTAAAGGGTGTCGTATTCCAGGCAAAGCTTGGCACGTCATACGAAAAGGTGGTGCGCTTTACGCGCCTTGCCGTTGCAATAGGCGAAACAGTCGGGTTCTCGGCCCACGCAAACGGAGACGAACCGCTTCACTTCCTAAATAACTCCTCTGTAAAATCCGGCATAGCAGAGGGCATGCTCGACGTCACGACCATCGGGGATTCCAAAGAATACAACAAGTACGTGCTCGGACGGGCATCGATGCTTGCAAAGGCGGATTTGGTAAGCGGCATGGTCGGAGAGTTCCCGTCACTCCAGGGCCTCATGGGCATGGAGTACGCGCTAAAGGACAACGAGCCTGAAGAGGTCGCAACAGCCATATTCGAGCACTACCTGCCGACGACATCCGGCGGCGCGCTTCCGACTACAAAGGCAGGTGCAATAGTTAGCATCGCAGACAAGCTTGACACCATCTGCGGCTGCTTTGGCGTTGGGCTCATCCCAACCGGCGCAGCTGACCCGTACGCGCTAAGAAGGTTCTCTATCGGCATCATGGCCATCATACAGGACAAGGGCCTTCACCTGCCACTTGACTGGGCAATCGACCGCTCTCTCGACATACTTGGCGACAAGCTAAAGCGCAAAAAGAACGAGGCGACTTCCGACATACTCGAGTTCTTCAGGGAAAGGCTTAAAAACCAGCTCACTTCCCAGGGGCTTGGCGCAGATACCGTAGAGGCGGTATTTAGCGCGGGATGGGCCGAGATAAACGACGCCGTAGCGCGGGTTAAGGCATTGGAGGAGTTCAAGGGGCACGAGGCCTTTGGCAGGCTCGTGGTTGCGTTCAAGCGCGTCTCCAACATTCTAAAGGGATTCGACGCCGAGGACACTTCAGTTGATACGAAACTCTTCAAGGAAAAGGACGAAAGCTCGCTTCTTGGCGCAATAAAGGCCGCCTCCCCGGAGGTAGAAAAGTACCGGTCAGCAGCCGATTATAGCAGGGTGTTTACCTCGCTTGCCTCAATAAAGGAGGCCGTTGACTCGTTCTTCGATAATGTGATGGTAATGACAGACGACGCGGCGCTAAAGACAAACCGCCTGAGGCTTCTTAACTCTGTAAGAGGGCTTTATATAAAGACAGCGGACCTATCCAAGCTAACCGTAGCAGAATAAAACTCTTTCCTGTAGAAAAATCTGTAAAATCTGGTATTATTACAATTTAAGACCAATCTGGTCGGTATGCTTTCCTGTTCGCGCACCATGCACTTGCGTTTTCATACTACCTTACCGCGCGAATCGAAAAAAGACGAGAATACGCCCTCCCCTGCCGGGAGCTTGCTTTTGGGCCGTTTAATTTTGGCATACATGGGGTGTATGCCGTGAATAAGGCCGCAACAACACTCACGCGAACCAATGAAAGCGTAATGGGGTTACGCTTCATTGCCCCCCTTTATCTTGCAGGGAGGCCGGCTCGTGTAAAAGGGCGTATTCCCGCGACTCACGCTTTTTCCGTGCAGGAGGCGCAAGTCTCGTTAGCAAAGATAACATTGTTAACATTATTTTGTCAACCTGTTTATTGCGGGTATATAGATGAAAAATACCGACCTTATAGGCGTAAGACTTTCAAAAAAGTTAAAGGACGTCCTTCAACGCATGGCTGAGAAGGACGAGAGAAGTGTTTCGTGGATAGCAAGAAAACTCATCGTGGACTCGCTTTCCAAGCGCGGAATACTGCCGAAGGAAGGGTCGCGGCCAAAACCGCCGAAAAGGCCGCGCTAAGACGCGATAATTCCGGGGTTACAAAAGATCAAAGCTTTTTTCTCTGATAAAGCTCGGCAAGGGCTTCGTCCTGCTTTGTAAAACTAACCCCCATGCCGCACTTTACCACTCCCGAAAGCCCGGGCGGCGCAACCTTTGCCCACATCACAACGCCCTCGGCCCTGTAGAGCTTGCCGCTGCTCTCGAGTTCCATGACGAGCTTTTCGCCTTTTGCATAAACTTCACTGGTCTTTATGCAAAGACCGGTGCCAGAGATATCGGTAACAAGGGCCATGTACTCAAGCCTGCCCTTCCCATACCGTATCTTGCACCTGAAGGCAACCCTGTCGCTACTGCGACCGTCGCTGCCGCCGACGCTATCGCCAATATAGACACCCATGTCCTGTATGGGTATATATATACGGCATCGACTATAAATTGTCAACCTGGATGTGCGCGCATGGCTATGGATTTCGCGCTAAGGGCTTCCTTTAGAAACTCGCCTGTATACGACCCCTTTACCTTCGCAATCTCTTCGGGCGTGCCCTCGGCCATCAAGCGGCCTCCGGCCTCGCCGCCCTCGGGGCCAAGGTCTATGACATAGTCAGCGGACTTTATGACGTCGAGATTGTGCTCGATGATTATTATCGTATTGCCCGCATCGCGAAGCCTCATAAGCACGCTTATCAGCATCTTTATGTCGGCAAAGTGCAGTCCCGTGGTCGGCTCGTCAAGTATATAAAGGGTCTTCCCGGTTGCCCTTTTCGAGAGTTCCTTCGATAGCTTTATGCGCTGCGCCTCGCCGCCGGAAAGCGTTGTAGCAGACTGACCAAGCCGTATGTACCCGAGCCCGACCTCGGCAAGTGTATCCAACTTTTCCTTTACCTGAGGCACATTCTCGAAAAACTTCGCTGCCTCCAAAACAGTCATCTCCAGGCACTCGGCGATGTTTTTGCCTTTGTACCTCACCTCGAGCGTTTCCCTGTTGTAGCGCTTCTTGGCGCATTCCTCGCAGTGCACGTACACGTCCGGGAGAAAATGCATCTCGACCTTTATCACGCCGTCCCCTGCGCAAGCCTCGCACCGTCCGCCCTTGACGTTGAAGCTAAAGCGCCCGGGGCCGTAGCCTTTGAGCTTTGCCTCGGGAAGGCGGCTATAGAGTTCCCTTATGGGCATGAAAACGCCGGTATATGTGGCGGGGTTGCTCCTTGGCGTTCTTCCTATGGGAGTCTGGTCTATGCCAATGACCTTATCGACATGCTCAAGGCCGCTTATGGAATCGAGAGCGCCTGCCCGCTCCTTCGAGCCGTAGAGACGGCGCATCAACTGCCTCTCCAGCGTGTCGATTACAAAGGTGCTTTTACCGGAGCCCGAAACCCCTGTAACGCAAGTCATCAGCCCGACAGGGATGCTTACGGTAATATCCTTTAAATTATTGGCCTTCATTCCTGAAAGCGTTATCATACGGCCATCAGCGCGCTTTCTAGTCTTTGGCACCTCTATAGAGAGCTCGCCGTCAAGGTACTTTGCCGTCATGGACCTCTTCGATCCGAGTATGTCTTTAACAGAGCCGGAGGCAACGACCTCTCCGCCAAGCTCGCCTGCGCCGGGGCCCATGTCTATTATGAAGTCGGCGCTCTCGATAGTGGACTCATCGTGCTCGACAACGATAACGGTATTGCCCATGTCGCGAAGCCTCTTTAGCGCGGCAATCAAGCGGCGGTTATCCCTCTGATGAAGGCCTATGGACGGCTCATCGAGCACGTACAGCACGCCCGTTAGGCTAGAACCTATCTGGGTCGCGAGCCTTATGCGCTGCGCCTCGCCCCCTGACAATGTGGCAGCGGCCCTCTCGAGCGAAAGGTACCCGAGCCCGACGTTTA
The DNA here is from genome assembly GCA_029858205.1 of Deltaproteobacteria bacterium. Lineage (NCBI taxonomy): Bacteria > Pseudomonadati > Myxococcota > Myxococcia > Deltaproteobacteria bacterium. The sequence continues at coordinate 88,320 of JAOUFM010000005.1, forward strand.
CGAGAAAAGAGAGCCGCTCGGTTATTTCTTTTAAGATGCGCCTTGCTATAGCTGCCTTTGTCTCGTCGAGCTTCAAGGAAGAGAAAAACGCGAACGCATCGGCAACCGTCGCGCAAACGCTCTCACGTATGGTCCTGTCCCCGACCTTAACGCAAAGGGCCTCGGCCTTTAGCCTCGAGCCCAGGCACACGTGACAGCTCTGCGCGTTCATGAACCTCTCGAGCTCTGCCCTCGCCTCTTCGCTCTCGGTTTCCTTATACCTTCGCTCAAGGTTCGCTATCAGCCCTTCGAACGGTTCATGGAACGTGTACGAGCTCTTGCCCTTTTTGTACTCGACTTTTATCTTTTCCTCACCGGAGCCGTGTAAAAGGGCGTCCTTGACCTTTTTCGTAAGCTTTGCAAACGGAATATCGGCATCGAAGCGGTAGTGGCGGCAAAGCGACGGGATTATCTGCTCGAACCACGCTGCATTCGAGGCCGCGCCCTTTTTCCTCCACGGTAAGAGCGCGGCCTGGTTTACCGAAAGGTTCTTATCTGGCACGGCAAGCTCCTCGTCGAAAAAAAACTTCTCGCCAAGGCCGTTACATTCCGGGCACGCGCCGTGCGGGCTGTTAAAGGAGAACATCGCCGGCGTTATCTCCGGATAACTTACGCCGCAGTCGGCGCAGGAGAGGCGTTCGTTAAAGAACAGCCCTTTTTTGCCCTTTGGCGCGTCTGCGTACTCTATTGCGGCAAACCCTCCGGAAAGCCTTGTAGAGCTCTCGAGGGCCTCGGCAAGGCGGCCCCTTACGGCTCCACCTATGACAAGACGGTCCACTATTACATCTATAAAATGCTTTTTACGTTTGTCGAGAGAAACTACTTTATCGAGTTCCACGACCGCGCCGTCTATACGGGCGCGGGTGTACCCCATGCGCCGAAAGCCATCGAGCTCTTTTTTATATTCGCCCTTTCTGCCCCTTACCACAGGGGAAAGAATAAGCACGCGGGAGCCGGGCTCGAGCGCCATGGCGCGCTCGGTCATCTGCGTTATGGTCTGGAAGTTTATGGGCTTGCCGCATTTATGGCAATAGAGCGAGCCCACGCGCGCGTAAAGAAGCCGCAGGTAATCGTATATCTCGGTTATTGTGCCAACAGTTGAACGCGGATTCCTGCTCGTTGTCTTCTGCTCAATTGCTATGGCAGGAGAAAGACCTTCTATGCTCTCGACATCTGGCTTATCCATCTGCTCCAGGAACTGCCTTGCGTACACCGAAAGGCTTTCGACGTAACGCCTCTGGCCTTCGGCGTATATGGTGTCAAAGGCAAGAGAAGACTTTCCGGAACCGGAGACGCCGGTAATCACAACGAGCTTTTGCTTTGGTATCTCTATATCGAAGTTCTTTAAGTTATGCTCTCTGGCGCCTTTTATGATTATGCTCTTCATTACCGGCGGCCCTTTCGCTTCCCTGCCATGGCGGCTGCAGAAAGCACCGCGGCTGCCATGCTCTCGGGCCGTGCCACACCCTTCCACGCGATATCGTATGCAGTGCCGTGGTCAACGGAAGTGCGTATTATCGAAAGCCCAAGTGTCGTATTAACCCCGTCCTCGAAGTGAAGAAGCTTAAGAGGTATAAGGCCCTGGTCGTGGTACATGCAGACAACCGCGTCGAATTCCTTTTTTCGCACGGCGCGGTAAAACACCGTGTCCGAAGGAAGCGGGCCGATTGCGTTAATGCCGGCCTTTAGCGCCTTTTTAACAGCAGGGGCGACGATGCGCTCGTCTTCGTCGCCAAACATCGCGGCCTCGCCTGCGTGCGGGTTAAGGCCGCACACGGCTATGCGCGGCCTCTTCATGCCGAAATATTTTTTAAACGATTCATCGGTTATGCGTATTGTTTTCAAAATATTCCCGACTGTAAGAAGGCGCGGCACGTTCTTTATTGCCTCGTGTATGGTCACGAGCACGACCTTTAGCGACTCCCCGCCAAGCATCATCGCGTACTCATCCGAGCCGGTAAGATGGGCTATGAACTCGGTATGCCCTGGGAACTTGAAGCCCGCGAGCCTTGCGGCCTCCTTGCTTATCGGCGCCGTAACGATTGCGTCCGCCTCGCCTGTCACGGCCATGTCAACGGCCAGCTCTATGGCAGCTATCATGGCCTTCGAGCCTTCGATGGACGGCCTGCCGGGCTTTACGGCAGCAGCATTTATCTTCGATGCGCTTATTATCTCTACGGAGATGGGAAACGGTATGGAAAGTTTCTTGGAGACTCTTGCAAAGACACCCTCATCGCCGACAACGCGTATATCGGCGCTCTCTCTTACGCGCCTTATCCCGAGGGCCTTTAAAATTATCTCCGGGCCGACCCCGGAAGGGTCTCCCATGGTTATGGCTATGCGGGGTTTCATAGTGCGGACGGGGCCTCTAAAATGGACTTGAAGATAACCTGCCTAAAGCCTTACCTCGATGGATGCTATTTTCTTTACCTCGTCTATCCATAAATCGTACTTCTGCTTCATGAGCTTCGAATAAAGCCTGTCGGCGAGCTTATCCTTCACCTCGTTAAACGGCACGGCCTCGCCCTTTCTAACGTCCACGAGGTTGAAAAAATACACCCCGTCCTTCGATGGAATGGGGCCGGCTATCTTTCCCGACAAAAGCCCTTCGATGGCAAGGGCGTAATCGTCGGAGAGCTCGCTCTTTTTAAGATACCCCATGTCGCCGCCTTTATCTCCGTGGCCGCCGTCGGAATGCCTGCCGACGAGCACGGCAAAGTCCTCTCCGCTTGCAAGGGCCCCGCGTATGGCCTCTATCCTGGCAACGTTTTTCTTGTCGTCTATCTTGCCGGAAAGGAACAGCACCATCAGGCGCACCTCTTCCTCGCTTCTAAACTCGTCTATATTGTTGGCGTAGTAGTCGCGCACGTCGTCTTCGCCCATCTTCACCTTCGTGCGTATGAACCTGTTCATAAACTTGCTTCGCCTGATGTCTTCCTTCAACTGGTCCCTGTACTCCTTGTACGTTATGCCGCTGTTGGAGAGCGTTAGGACAAGGGCCTCGTGCGTGAACCTGTTTTGCCGCTTTATGTCCTCTACGGCGTTGTCTATTTCCTTTTCGCTCACGTCTATGCCCGCGCGCTCGGAGTATATCTTTACGAGCTTTTCCTCGATAAGGCCGTCGAGCACCTTGTTTCGTATCTCGGCGTCCTTTGCCTCCGACAGCTCGCCCTTGAAGCCTCCCTTTATGGCGGCAACCGCGGCATCGAGTTCGACGAGGGTTATTATCTCGCCGTTCACAACGGCGACTATCCTGTTCACGGTCTCCGAAGACGCCTGTTGCGAAACCATCACAATGGCCGCAAGGAGCGCGGCCGCGATGACCGCCGTTTTATGCGAAAAAAGCCGCCTCACTGCAAGAGCCCCATGTCCACGTCTATCGATACCGTCTTCTTTAATTCCATCATCCACGTATTATAAGCGTCCTCTGCGCGTTCTCTCTTCAATCTTTCGGTTATCTTGCCCTTTACGTCCTCGAACTTAAGATTGCCGCCCTCGGCCTTTTCCTCGAGCTTGAATATATGGTAACCGTACTCGGTCTTTATTACCTGGCTTACGCCGCCGACGTTCAAAGCGAATATCGCGGCCTCGAACTCGGGGGGCATGTCGCCCCTGGCAAAGTATCCGAGATCACCGCCGCTTCTGGCCTCTATGCCAACAGATACCGCAGCGGCAACGCTCTCGAAGCTTTCGTTTTTAAGCCTCTTCTTCGCGTTCTCCGCAGCCTTCTCGGACTTGACGATTATCATCCTGGCCCTTACCCGTTCCGGTACCTCGTAGTCCCTGCGGTTGGCGTTATAATAGGCCCTCGCATCTGTCTCCGTTACCAGTATCTTCGTGCCGACCACCGTATCCACGGTCTTCTTTATAAGGAGCTTTCGAGAAAGCTCGGCCTTCCAGTTCTCGAAGCTGTCGTAGCGGCTCTCTATGGCGGCCTTGAAGTCGGCATCTCCGGAGGCCTCTTTTAAAACATTTATCTCCTTCGAGAGCTCGGCCTCGTTTACCGAGATATTACGCTTTGCGGCCTCGTCGAGTATTATGGCCTCGTCAACAAGCTGGCTAAGAAGGTTCTTTCTTAACTCGCGAAGCTCTTCCTCCGAGGCCTCGTTATCGGCCTCGGGCACGAGCCTCTTTAGCGAGGCCCTGAACTCTCCGAGCGTAACGACCTGAGAGCCGACCTTGACAAGCGGCTTCGAATTGTTTTTCTCGTCCTCGGCCCTGCCGCCAAGATTGCACGAAACGAGAAAAACAAGGGCCGCGGCTGAGACAACAACCGCACGGTTCCTATACATGCTCCCAAATATACGCATAATTATGAAATTTTACCCTACCCGCCGAGTTCTTTCAACATATATCTGGCCTGGTCAACGGAATCCCTGCCCTGCTCCATTACATAAACGAGCCTCGAATCCGGCATGAGCCGAAACCTGTCCTTATTATCCCTGGCAAGACGCATTATCCTGTCTATCAAAGCAGGGGCCTTCTCTGCCACATCGGGCCGAAACGACACATAAAGCCTGCCGCCCCGTTCGGCGAGTTCGGTTGCGTGCAAATCCCTTAGAAGAAGCTCTATGCGCTTTGTCTCAAAAAGGTTCGTTGCAAGCGCCGGGAGCTTACCGTACCTGTCCTCGGCCTCTGCCATGAAGTCGAAGAGCTCGTCATCGCTCTCAGACATGGCAACGCGCTTATAGAATATCAGCCTGTCACGCGCATCTGGAACGTACTCATCTGGCAGGTACTGCGACACCTTGAGCTTTACCTCGACTCTTTGCGTCTCTTCTGCAGCCTCGCCCTTAAGCTCGGCCACTGCCTCGTTTAGAAGCTCGGCATACATGTCAAAGCCCACCTCCGTGATATTGCCCGACTGCGCCGTGCCAAGCATCTCGCCTGCGCCGCGGATTTCCAAATCATAGGCCGCGACCCTAAACCCCGAGCCGATTTCCGAGAGCTCTCCCATTACCTCCATCCTCTTTACCGCGTCCGCTGTCATAGAGACCTTGTCCGGGCATATGAAGTACGCGTAGGCACGGTGGCTGCTTCTTCCAACGCGGCCCCTTAACTGGTAGAGCTCGGCAAGGCCGAAGCGGTCTGCGCGGTTCACGATAATGGTGTTGGCAGATGGTATGTCCAGGCCGGATTCTATTATAGTCGTCGAAAGAAGCACGTCGTATTCCCTGTTTATGAAGGCAAGCATTATGCGCTCGAGCTCTCGTTCATCCATCTGCCCGTGCGCAACCCCTACCCTCACCTTCGGCGTTATTGATGCGGTTATCTCCTCTATCCTTGCCTTAACCGCGCCTATGCCTTCGACCCTGTTATGCACGAAGAATATCTGACCGTCACGCCGTATCTCGCGCTCTATGGCCTGGCGTATTATTTCATCGTCATCCCTTACAACGCGCGTAGTAACGGCAAGGCGGCCCTCTGGAGCAGTGCTCATTATGCTCAAGTCGCGCACGCCTCCAACCGCCATATGCAGCGTCCTTGGTATTGGAGTTGCGCTAAGGGTCAGCACGTCAACCGACCTTCTTATTTCCTTTAGCCGCTCCTTATGCCTTACGCCGAAGCGGTGCTCCTCGTCTATGACCATCAGCCCGAGGTCTTTGAAGATAACGTCCTTTTGAAAGAGCCTGTGCGTGCCGATGATAACGTCGATATTCCCTGCCGCGAGTTTCTTTAGCGCCTCGCGCTGCTCTGCCACGCTTCTAAAGCGGCTAAGCACTTCGATAGTTGCCGGAAATGACGCAAAACGTTTTCTGAAAGTGCGAAAGTGCTGCTCAGCCAAAATGGTGGTCGGCACGAGCACTGCAACCTGCTTTGAATCGATGAGGGCCCGAAACGCGGCCCTCATCGCCACCTCGGTCTTGCCATACCCTACGTCCCCGCAAACAAGACGGTCCATGGGGGATGAGCTTCCCATGTCCTTCATAACGTCGTCTATGGCTCTTCTCTGGTCCGGTGTCTCGTCATACTCAAAGGCAGCCTCGAACTCGTTAAACATGTGGCCCGGAACACTGAATTGGTGGCCTTTGGCAGCCTTTCTCTCGGCATAGAGCTTTATGAGCTCTCCGGCGACCCGTTCTGCCTCCTTCTTTGCCCGCGCCTTTTTCTTATTCCACGTCTTTGCGCCGAGCTTATCGAGCTCTATCGCCCTGCCCTCCAAAGCGCCGTAGCGCGATATCTGGTCAAGGGCGCTTACCGGCACATAGAGCCTGTCGCCGTCCTTATATTCGAGACGAAGAAAATCGGCCTCGACCCCGTCGGCAGCAATACGCTCAAGCCCCTTGTATATGCCCACACCGTGAGCAAAGTGCACGATATGGTCGCCTTCCTTTAAGTCTGACAGGTCGAAGAAAAGTTCTTCGGCTTTTTTCTTCTTTGGCGGCCTTCTGTCTATACGCTCGCCAAATATCTCTTCCTCCGTGATAACGGCAAGCCCTCGTATACGAAAACCTGCGCTTAGCGAGCCTATGCGTATGTTAACAGCCCCCGGCATGGGCGCGGCGGCAAACCCCTCGCCAACAAGCACCCTTAAGCCGCTACCTGCGCCTTCATCCAGAAATATCTCGCTCATGCGCTCGGCCTGACCCTTGTTATGCGCCGTGAGCACGACAGTGACGCCGTCGTTTAGCATGGAACGAAGCTCTGCGCGAAGAGGGGTAAGGTCTTTTTTAAGGGCAATATCCTGACGAAGCTTCAGGTTCGTTGAAACGTCAACTGTCGCGCCGCGCTGCGCAAGGGTATCGAGCTCGACTACCGGCATATTCGAGAGCGCGGATTCAAGCTCCTCTCTTCGGGCATACAGGTCAGCGGGGTTTATAAACGGCACCTTCGGCGCGAACGCTTCTATATCCGAATACAGTGAATCTATCGAGGATTCCGTTTCCAGGGCCTCGCACACGACGACCGTCAAATTATCCTTTGAAAAAAGTTCAAGAAGCGTCCTGCCCTTTTTATTGCCAAAGAAAGGCCTTAGTATGGAAAGCCCCTTTACCTCTGCCCTGTTGGCAAGCATGTCGTAGAAGCGGCCCCAGGTGCTTCTATCGGCCCCTGTCTCGGAAGCGCGGTCAAGGAGCTTTTCCCGTGCCGCGCTTCTTGCCGCTTGTGAAAGCTCGACACCAGATACCGCCGTTATAACGGCCTTATCAAGAATCCTGACAGACCGCTGGGTCAGAGGGTCGAAGGTGCGTAGAGACTCTAACTCGTCGCCAAAGAACTCGAGCCTTACCGGGTAATTCCCTGTCTCAGCAGACGGCCTCGCGTACACATCTATAATGGAGCCGCGAACACTCATCTCTCCAAGCTCCTCGGCCATTTGCATTTTCTCATAGCCAAGCGAGAGGAGTTTGTCTATCAAGTCTTCGCGCTTATATTCCTTGCCTTTCTCAAGAGCGAGCGGCAGCTGCCCCGCGTCGTCGAACACAAGCTCTGCCATGTTATCTACGCTTGTTACGGCAAAGACACGGCTGCCACAGGCAGTAGCGGCCTTAATAGCGCTTATGAATGCCTCCCGCTTTGCGACTATCTCGGGGTGCGCATCGTCTGTTTCGAATGGAAGAAGTTCGGTTGAAGGATAAAAAAAGACGTTCTCAGGGCCAAGAAAGAACTGCGAGTCCGAGTAAAACCTCTCTGCCCCGGCCTCGGTCGGAAGGATTACAATGATAGAGGCTTTCTTTTTTCCGTAAATCGAGGCTACGAAAAAGGCCTTTGAAGCGCCGGTAACCCCTGAAAAGACGCACCTATGCCCCGGTGCTAAAGAAGCACCCCCCTCTACGGCCTTTTCAAAGGCCAGGCGCTGCGTAGTATCGTTATCCGGCATGACCTATTACTGATAATATTATACACGGAAAAAACAAGGTTTGCAAAAAAGTCTGCCGGACGGGAGAAAATATTTAGAAATCCCTTGGAACAGCTAGCATCTTATCAAGTGCCTTCTTTGCGCGCACGCGGATTTCTTCTGATACCTTGACGACGTTCTTCATCTCTTTTAAGCTTTCCAGCACGTCCTCAAGCGTTATAAGCTTCATGTTCGGGCATATAAGCGCCTTTGAGGCAAGGATAAATATCTTCTCCGGATTTTCCTTTTTAAGCCTCCAGAGGATGCCCATCTCCGTGCCGATTATAAGAGTCTTTGCCTTTGACTCTTTCGCGAACTTGTACATGCCGGAGGTGGAGCAGACATGGTCGGCAATGCTTACGACCTCGGGCGTGCACTCAGGGTGGCATACAAACAGCGCGCCCGGGTGCTCTTTTTTAGCTGCCTCGACGTCGCTAACCGTAAGCCGCTCGTGTGTTGGGCAGTAGCCGTCCCACCACTCGAGCTTTTTCTTCGACTTTAGAGATATCCAGTGCGCAAGGTTTCTATCGGGGATAAGGTAGGCGCTGTCTTCCTTAAGGGATTCAACGACCTTTGCGCCGTTTGCGGAAGTGCAGCATATATCCGACTCTGCCTTTACAGCGGCAGTGGTGTTCACGTACGCGACAACAGGCACGCCGGGCCGCTTTTTCTTCTCTCTTATAAGCCCTTCTGCGTCTATCATATCGGCCATGGGACAGCCGGCATCAAGCCTTGGAAGTATCACGGTTTTCTCAGGCGATAAAATCGCAGCGCTCTCGGCCATAAAGTGCACTCCGCAAAACACGATGACATCTGCCGCTGATGAGGCCGCGTTCTGGCTAAGGGCAAGCGAGTCGCCGGTGATATCGGCTATCTCCTGGACCTCGTCCCTCTGGTAATTATGCGCGAGCATGATGGCGTTACGCTCCTTCAAGAGCCCGCGTATCTCTTTTTTTAGCGCTTCTCTTTTGTCCTCAGGCATAGTATCCCCTGTCTAAAACATTCTAAAGAAAGATTATATATGATATCATATAAAAAGTGAAAGGAAGTTTAAGGGGGCATTCCCGTGTCAAACTCCGCGCTCACAACAAACGAAAAGAAAATACTCCTCAATATAGCCAGGGGCTCGATAAAAGCGCACCTTGATAAAGAACACTTCGATATGCCGCTCGGCCTGCCTTCGGTACTTTCCGAGAAACGCGGAGCATTCGTTACCCTTACAATCGACGATGAGCTAAAGGGCTGTATCGGCGTTTTCGAGCCTGAGACCGCGCTAAAGGACACGGTAGCGCAAATGGCCAGAAGCGCTGCCTTCCATGACCCGCGCTTTACGCCACTTACGAAAGAGGAGCTTCCTTTAATAGAAATCGAAATCTCGGCCCTTACGCCGCTAAGGAAAATCCCGGACGTAAAAGAAATAGAGATAGGCCGCCACGGCCTCTACATCATAAAAGGCAAAAGACGCGGCGTGCTTTTACCGCAGGTAGCTATAGAGCACGGCTTTGATAGAGAAGAGTTCCTCAAGCAGACCTGCCTCAAGGCAGGAATAGAGAAAAACGCATGGAAGGATAAGGATACGGAGATATACGTGTTCGAGGCCGAGATATTTTCCGAGGCAGAATTCAAAAACACTTAAAGCCTCTACTTTAGCTTTGCCACTGCCTCTTCGATTCTCTTTAGCCCCTTCTTTATATTGTCCTCGGAACACGCGTAAGAAAGCCTTACGCAATTGTCGTCGCCAAAGGCAACACCGGGAACGAGCGCAACAAGGGAATCCTCCAGAAGATACGTTGCAAGGTCGAATGAGCCGTTTATCTTCCTATCTCCGGCCTTTTTCCCGAAAAGCTTCGATACATTGGCAAAGGCATAGAACGCGCCGCCCGGCTTTACTATGCTTATGCCGCTTATGCCGTTTAGACCGTCGGTTATCAGGTCGCGTCTTTTCTTGAAGGCCGCTATCATCTTCACAACATCGTCTTGTGGCCCATTTAGGGCCTCTACAGCCGCCCACTGCGCAAGGGACGTTGGGTTCGATGTCGACTGGCTCTGGATCTTGGCCATCGCAGCTATTATCTCCTTTGGCCCTGCTGCGTAACCAATCCTCCAGCCTGTCATGGAATAGGTCTTTGATACTCCGTTAAAGACCATGACATTGTCCTTTGCACGCTTGTCTAACGAGACGATTGAAAAAGGCTCGGCATCGAAGGAAAGCTTCTCGTATATCTCATCGGAAAGAACGAATATGCCCTTTGAAAGCGCTATATCGAGTATCTCTCCAAGCTCGGCCTTTGTGTACACGCTTCCCGTGGGGTTGGACGGGCTGTTTATGACAACGGCCTTGGTGTTCTTGGTGATAGCGGCCTTGAACTCGTCTGGCTGCATCTTGAAGCCGTTTTGTTCTTTTGTAGGAACGATTACCGGCACGCCCTGGCCAAGCTTTATCATAGGCGGGTACGATACCCAGTACGGAGACGGCACTATGACCTCGTCGCCGGGGTCGAGGAACGCCAGACAAAAATTGAAGAACGAATGCTTACCGCCGCAGGATACAAGTATTTCCTCTCTCTTATACTCAACGGAGTTATCGCGCCGAAACTTTCCGATTACAGCGTCCTTAAGTTCCGGTATGCCGCCCACAGGCGTATACTTCGTCCGCCCCTTGCCTATCGCGTCGATTGCGGCCTTTTTTATGTTCTCAGGGGTATCGAAGTCCGGCTCGCCTGCTGCAAAGCTCAAAACATCTGCGCCCTTTGCCTTAAGCTCCGAGGCCTTTGCAGTTATCGCAAGTGTCGGGGACTCTTCGACATCCATCATTCTTTTCGCTATCTTCGCCATATATAATCCTTACTCCTTGAACTTGGCCCTTAGCCGTTTTTGAACGCCGGGGGTGACAAAGGCCTTCAGCTCGGCCCCGAGCCTGGCTATCTCTTTAACGAACCTGGAGCTTACGTGCGCGTAGTGCTCCGAGGTCATGAAGAACACTGTTTCTATATCAGGGGCGAGCTCGGCGTTCGTAAGCGCCATCTGGAATTCGTACTCGAAATCGGAAACAACACGCAGGCCGCGCACGACGACAAAGGCCTTTTTATCCTTTGCGTAATTCACCAAAAGGCCGTCGAAGCTTTCGACCTTGACGTTTTTAAGCCCCTTTACCTCGGCCCTTATCATATCGACACGCTCTGTAACGTCGAAAAGCGGCCTCTTTGTGGTCTCCTCGGCAACGGCGATAATGAGCGTGTCGAAGAGCTTCGCGCAGCGCCTTATTATATCCATATGGCCCCTGGTGATGGGGTCGAAGCTTCCGGGGTATACGGCTATCCTTTTTCTCGCCATAATCAGTTTTCTCTCAAAAATAAAACCACGGTATCTCCGTACGTTTTCTCTGTTTCTACAACGTAGCCGGGTGTATCCACATCCTCAACGCTTCTCTTTGCAACCTCGCAGACTATCAGCGCCTCGTCAAGCACGCCGGAAGTTTTAAGCTCCGCAAGGACGTTTTTTGTAAGTTCAACGTCCGCATACGGCGCGTCCACGAACACGAGCTGGAACTTAAGCCCCTCTTTACCGAGCTTTCTTACGGCCTTTACGGCGTCTTCCTTTATAACGCGCGCCATGGCTGTAAAACCAAGCCCTGCCGCGTTCTCTTTTATTATCTCAAAAGCCTCGCTTGCCGAATCGATAAAAACGGCCTTTGCAGCCCCTCTACTAATGGCCTCGAGCCCCATGGCCCCTGTGCCTGCGCACACATCGAGCACGTTTGCCGCCGGAAGCGTCTGCCCGAGGACGTTGAATATCGCCTCGCGCACCCTATCGGAGGTTGGCCTTGTCTTGTCGTGGACGACCGAAGCAAGCCTTTTACCCTTCTTCGTTCCTCCGACCACCCTCACGAAGCCAGGCCCCTTACTTGGATTTTCCTATTATCTTAACGGAGATGAGCCTGCTTCTCGGGCCGTCGAACTCCGAGAAGTACACGGCCTGCCACTGCCCCAAAGAGAGCTTGCCTCTTGTTATGGGAAGGTTTACGCCGCTGCCGACGAACACTGACTTAAGGTGCGCGTCCGCATTCCTTCCGTAATCGCCCTTATTGTGGCGAAAGGTCGGCTTGTTGGGTATGAGCTCGCTTAAATAATCCTGCAGGTCCTGCTCGAGTTCCTTATCGGCATTGTTTAGATGTATGCCTGCCGTAGTGTGTCCTGTCGAGACAAGCACCATGCCCTCCTCGATGCCGCTCTCGAGAACAACGGACTCTATCTGCTCGCTTATCTTGATCTCCTCGGTCTTCTTCGTGGAGTTAAGCCTTATGTTGCTTGAAAAGACCTTCATCTTGCCTCCTAATGGCCGTTAATAAAGTGTACCTTATTATAAACATCCCGGGGCAAAAGAGGAAGCAAAAAATAAACCCCCTCTTGCCAAAACAAAGCTACTCGATAAAGAACCCGTCATCCGATATCGCGCCGATAGAGAGGGCCTGCTCTATGACCTTTACGGCGTTTTTCGCCCTGTCCTCTTCAACGGAAAGTATTTTCTCCTCGTTTGCGCCCTCGAGATCGAAGTCGCTGTCATCCACGGCAACGCGCCTCACAACGAAGTCTATATCCTCGTCAGCGAGAAGGTCCTCGATTATATTGATATCCACGTCGCTTCTCGAGGCGTAGATATCTATATATTGTATACGGGTAGCCATTTTTAAAAGCAGTATATTTAAATACGTAACATTTGTCAATACCGGAAGGACTGCGGCAAAAATACAGGCAAAACGGCAAACAATCGATAAATGCTTGACTTTTTCCCTCTTGTCGTCTTAAATATTAGGGTTATGAAACCTTTTCGCAAACCGACGATAATTAAGACCCTCGCAGCATGCGTTGTTTCGCTATCTGCGGTCGTGCTTCTAACGGCCATGAGCCGCGTAACCGACGACACCATCCCATTGCCGGAGATGAACTTTACCGGCTCTGTTATTGACGAAACGGACGTCTCCACATCATGCACGAGCATGAGTTTCGAGGGCGAGACATTCTTCAAGGGCTTTCGGGGCTCGGGTGTTGTTTACGTGCCGTTCGAAAAAATTAAAAAAGTCGTAAGGGTAGGACGTCCGGGAAAGAACTCAACCGAGTTCAGGATACTTCTAAAAAGCGGAGAGACAATAGCCGTATCGTTAAACAACGACTCGAGGCTCTACGGGGTTGCGAGCTTCGGCACCTTCAAGATACTGGCAAGCAACATAAAGGAAATAAACTTCGACGAGGCGCGCCCCGTAGAAACAAAGAAACCGACTGCACCTGCCAAGGACACGGTAAAGGAAACTCCGAAAGATAACGGCGAAACGCTTCATACTCCGCCCCTGTCGCTGCCGCCGGAGGTAAAGACCAGGCCTACCGACGGCTCCGCCACTGGCACGGCCCCTGCTGCAAACAAAATCCAGGAAGATAAAAAATAACGCGCCAGGCATTTACGGACGCGTATCCTTTTCAAGACAAAAAACCTGTTTTTCCTCTGCCCACTCGCCGGGCTTGAGCGTTCCTAACGTTCTTTCTCCAACACTTACGCGTATAAGACGCAGCACCGGAAACCCCGCTGCAGCACACATGCGCCGCACAAGGCGGTTACGGCCTTCTGTCACCGTGACCTCTATCCATGACACAGGCACGGTCTTTCTAAAACGTATCGGCACCGAACGCTCCCAGAGCCAGGAAGGCTCCTCTACCATAGTAACGCGTACGGCCCTTGTAGGGCCGTCTCCCAGACTAACGCCGCCCAAAAGCCTCCCGAGCGCTTCTTTATCCGGCACGCCCTCTACCTGGACAAGATACGTCTTTTCGGTCTTGTGCTTCGGGTCGGAAAGTTTACTTTGCAGCGCGCCGTCGTTTGTAAGTATGATAAGCCCTTCGGAATCGTAATCGAGCCTTCCTGCGGCATACACGCCCTTTACATTCACGAAATCGCCGATTGTTTTACGGCCTTCGGAATCGGTAAAGGTCGAGAGAACGTTGTAGGGTTTATTAAAGAGAATGACGCGGCGCGGCGACTTGGCAGCTGCTGCTTTGGGCGGCTTACTTCTTTTCCTGGCGCCGCTACCTGCGGCGCGTTTCAAGGCTCTCTTTGGCATCAGAGCGAGGCCAGACGCGTCCTTATGGCCTTATCCCACCACTCGCCTTTATTATGCTTTAAAAGCACCTCAAGGGCCTCTTTTTCACCTGGGAATTTGCGCCTTACCAAATCGAAATCAGCATTCGACGAGCCCGTCTTTCTAAACTTATACGAACCCATGAACAAGAGCTCTCCCTGGCGTCCGGATACCTCTGTATCGCTCTTTATAAAATCAGAGGCATGGTACGTAGCGCCTTTTGCGCTCTCGAAGCTCAACAAACGGTACACGCCGGGAGAAAGCCCGCCGGCCCAGAATACATCGTCAACGGCAACACATTTATAGGTTTTATTGTTCGAGGCATTTTGTACGGTAACGGCAACTATCTTTGTCGAGACCTCGTGCATGTCTATATACCCGTACACAAGAGACCCTCCTGCCAAAGCAGGGGTAGCTGTGCGCGCCTCCGTCTTTAATTCCGGCGCTTCGGCTGCGGCAGCGCCCCTGCCTGTGCCTGCATTGGAAGAAGACTTTACCGCAGGCCCCTTTGACGGCGCGGCGCATCCGTAAAACGCAAGCAGCATGGCGAATACCGACATCGCCGCCAGGCCAGATACCCGTCTTTTCACATACGCTTCGTTCATAAAAATAAAACTCCACCCTTGATTACGACAACCCGGCAAGCAGGTTCTTTAAAAGTATCGCTGCGGCAGTATCTCCGTTTATCTCGAGACGGCGCGAGAAGAACACGGTATCCGGGTCGACACGCCCAAGAAATAGGTCGAAGAGCACCTTTGCCTCACCCCGCATAGTGACATCCGCAACTCCGGCATAATTTGGCACGACTTTGCCCCTGCCATCCTTGAACAATATATACACGCCTGCTGCAGCATCCGTTGCCTCGAAGTAAAAGACCTTGCCGTCGAGCTCGCGAAGCCGCTCGCCAAACCCAGGGTGCCTGTCTATGACGCTTCCGATAAGGGCGCCCGCGCCGATAGAGCCTATAAGGGCGGCCGCGTGGGCCGGGATAAACCGCGCAGGCAAAAGTGCGGCGCGAAACGCCTCTGAAATAATAATATCGACGCTGCCCTTACCGACGGCTTCGTTCCCGCTCATACCTTCACCCCCGAGTGCACGGCAGCAATGCCGCCGAATATATTATAATACCTTACCTTGAAAAGCCCGGCATCCTCCATCATGGCCTTGAAGGACTCCTGGTCAGGGAACTTCCTTATGGACTCGGCCAGGTACACATACGCGTCGCGGTTACCGGTAACGCGCTCACCGACTGCCGGAATAACGCCGAATGAATACGCGTCGTAGAGGTTTGAGAGCATCTCTGCCCTCACGCGCGAGAACTCGAGCACCATGACGCGGCCTCCGGGCCTAACTACACGCGCCATCTCGGATAGCGCAATGTCTATGTGCGTTACGTTCCTTATGCCAAAGGCAATGGTCGCGACATCGAAGCTGTTATCCTCAAACGGCATATGCTCGGCATCGCCCTGCACAAAGGATACGCCGGCCGCAACTCCCCTGTCAAGGCACTTATCCCTGCCCGCATCGAGCATATCCTTATTTATATCGTAAACAACGACGCTGCCCGTCTCCCCGGCCTTTGCAGCCATAAGAAGCGCGATATCCGCCGTGCCCCCTGCAACATCGAGGGCGCGCATGCCGGGCCTTACCCCTGCCTTTTCGACAAAGAACCTTTTCCAGAGCCTGTGCGTGCCAAGGCTCATGAGGTCGTTCATCAAATCGTACTTGCCAGATACCGAGTCAAAGACCTCTCTTACGAGCCCCTTTTTTTCGGTTACGTCGACCTCTTTGTATCCGAAGTTAGTTTTTCTGACTTCTTCGCCGCTCACGTATCAATCCTCGTCGTTATCAGCTGGCCGCTTATCGGCGCGCATTGTCATGGCCACTGTAAACGCGGCTGCGGCAAATAACGCCCAGCCAAGAAGCGGCAATCCGAAAAGCGTCTTTACCCCTGAAGGCGAGAAAAGCATGGCGAGAGTTCCGCCAATGCTTAGCGCTCCGGCAAGCATGCCGCCGCCTGCCATCCGCCCGACGCTCCTTACGCCTGCTGTCATCTCTTCCAATCTATGATGAACGAAGCCGACCTTCAAATCATCCTTCATTGCTGCGGATAGAAGCGAATGGAACTGCCCGGGAAGGTCGAATAAAGTAGCGCTCATCTCTCCGGCAAACTCCCTGCCGCGCTCAGCGTGCACGAACGGCGAGAACTTTTCTTTTATAACCCACCTGTATATCATGGGCTTGGCCACCTCCCAGACGTTTATGTCAGGGTATATCTGACGGCCGACCCCTTCGATTATGACCATGGACTTCTGAAGAAGAAGGAGGTTTGGCTGAAGCTTCATCCTGAACCTTCTGGCCGTATGTATGAGCTTCATAAGGAGCGAAGATATGTCGATATCCTGAAGCGAACGGCCAAATACCGGTTCGCTTAGATCCATGAGCGCGTGCTCGAACTCGTGTATGTCCACGTCGCGCTCGATAAGCCCCATCTCCCTATGTATGAGCGCCATCCTCCGGTAGTCCTTCTTCATGAGGCAGAAAAGCATATTCGCCAGATAGTAGCGCAGCTCCCTGTCGAGCCTGCCGACTATTCCGAAGTCGAGGTAGATGATGGTGCCCTTCTTGTCGATAAAGATATTTCCCGGATGAAGGTCCGCGTGGAAAACGCCGTGGTCAAAGACCTGCTTAAAGAAGGCCCTTAGCCCGTTGTTGGCAATTGTCGGCACGTCGAGGCCCATTGCCTTTATCTTCTCTATCTCGTCTAGCGGGAGGCCACTTATGCGCTCCATGGTGAGCACGTCGGTATTTGTCCGGCTCCAGTGAATTTCAGGCACCTTTACGGTCGTATCGTCCTTGAATATGCGCGTAAACGTAGTCGCATTCGCGCCTTCTATCGACAAATCGAGTTCGTTATGAATGACCCTGGCGAATTCGTCTATTATCTCTATTGGCCTGTAGCGCTTTGCGCCGCTTACATGCTTTTTAAGAAGCCTCGCAACCGTGTACATGACCGAGATGTCAGCGTCAACGACCTTCTCTATACCAGGGCGCTTTACCTTTACCGCGACCTCGGTTGAGTCGTTTAGCACGGCGTAGTGCACCTGCGCAATGGAGGCGCTCGCAACAGGAACTTCGTCAAAGGAGCGGTACACTTCGTTTATCGGCGCCCTGAATGCGCGCTCAACTACCTTCTTTGCCTCTGCGTACGATACCGGCGGCACGGAATCCTGAAGCTTCTTTAGCTCCTCTATCCACTCGGGCGGCAGCACGTCCGCCCTTGTGGAGGCCACCTGCCCGAGCTTTACAAACGTCGGCCCAAGCTCTTCAAGCACCTTCCTCACGCGCTCGGGCACCGGCATCCTGTGCGCCGCAATGCCTATGCCTGTGATACGCCCGATAAACGAGGCCACCGGCGCGAGCCCGAGCTCTGCAACAAGGCCTCCGAAGCCGTACTTCACGAGAACCCTGGCTATCTGGTTCAAGCGTATGATATTTCTTACTGTGGTAAACGCCATCTAATCCCTTCCCCTGCCGGAAGAGCCAGCACTCTCCTCGAGCCTTGCCAGCCGCTTTTCGAGGTCATCGGCCTTTTCCCTTGCCTTCCTCGCCATCTCCTTTGTTATCTCGAGTTCCGTTACCGTAGCGAGCCCGAACCTCGCGGCCATGCTCTCTGCCGAGTCTCTGACATTATCGCCGACCGTTTTCTTGCCTTCGGTAAGTATGGCGATAAGTTCCTTAACAGCCTTTGCGCCCTCTGCCGCTATCTTATTCTCGATTCTCTCTCTTGCGGTCAGGTCCTCTTCCTTACGCTCCGCTGCAGGAGCCTCGCCTTCCTTTGCTGCGGCGCGCTTTTCAGAGCCCCGCTTCTCGAGCTCTCCAATTAACTCCGAAAACTTTTTCTCCAGCCCAAACCCTATGTCCAATGCCTTTCCTATAAAATCCGTCATACAAACCTCTCCTTTCCTGAAAACAGCGCTATGCAACGCGCCCTATAAAATCCCTGCCTGCCGCCGAAAAAGCATACCCGTTCAAAAACCCGTGCGGATAAAGCTCATCGAGAGCCCCGGCAGCGTCCTCTCCCAAGAGACACCTTCTAAATACATCCACTACCTTTTTCATGTCCGCCTTTTCAGGCGACAGCCTAAGCGACGTAATGCTGCCAAGCCCTGCCGCGTCCTTTGCAAGGGACACGGGCCTGGAGCCTAGCACCGAAGTGCCGTTTACCGTAAACACATCGTCTTTACCAAGCGTTTTAAGCTCTATGCCCTCGGGATATTTCGCGCAGTCATTCTTGCATTCGTCTTTTGTGATGCCATGCGCCCTGCAGGTATAACATCTCCACGAAAAGGCAAGCGGCGGCCTGCCAAAGCCAAAGACCTCGGCCTCGACGCCAGTGCCCTCTACCGCGCATTTTATCGCTTCAACGGAAAGCTCCACAGGAAAGCTCACGCGGCCAACGCCAAGGGTCTTTAGAAACTCTATTGCCTCTTTATTGTAAGTCTCAAGATGCGGGCCTGCAAATATTTCTTTTTTAAGCCCCATGGTCTCGCTAATGCCAAAAACACTCATATCGTTTGCTTCTATTGCAAAGGGAAGAGAAAGAGCCTCCCGCACAAGCCCGAGGTCAGCTTCATTGGACACAACGGCAAGGGTCGAAATCACGACCTTTTTCCCGGCCTTCCTAAGTGTCTCGCCAATGGACGCGGCATCCTTCAAGGTCAAGGCGCGCCGCTTTGCGCATACAACTTCACCTATGCACACGGTGTCAACGTCGAGCGAGGCCGCAGCGTCATAGAACCTCATGACGTCGTCTTTCTTCCATTCGTAGAGTATGGGGCCAAGAGTAAGTTGCATATTATTTCCCTTTGTAACAGTTTACAGTATGCCCGGAGCCTTCGAACATGGCGTTTGTGCGGCCAATCCACGCATCCTTTATCGCAAAGCCGCTGCCTGATAAATAATACGCGTCAACTGCCTCTCTCACAACGCGCGTTACCTCTGCTGCGTAAGCCTTTGTCCGCTGGCGGCCTTCGATCTTAAGCGCAGCAACCCCAGCATCAAGAAGCTCAGGGAGCACCGGAAGGGCGTTTAACGACTCAGGGTCTTCTATTGCGTAGAACTTTTTACCGTCCGGCATTATGTAACGGCCTTTGCAGCATGTCGGGTACGGCGAGGACTCGTCCTTTGACAAATCATTTAAGAGTACATTATTCAAGGTGATGGTCATCCTGCCGTCGGGCGTGTTATTAAAGCGCACGAAACGCGACGGAGAACACGCACCTTCTGAATTCGTGGAAGCGCCTGTTACGTAGCTTGATAGAAAGCAGCGCCCTTCGATGTTGATGCAAAGCCCGCCAAGTAAAAAGACCTCTAACTCGACGTCAGTCTTTGCCTTTATTGCGCGGATTTCTTCTATCGTATGCACGCGCGGCAGCACAACGCGCCTGATGGCAAAGCGGCGCTTATAGAAGTTTATGGACTCGTAGTTCGATGCGCTTGCCTGCACGCTAAGATGGATGTTTATATCCGGATACTTCCGCCTCGCATAGTCGAGAAGCCCGAGTTCGGCAAGTATCACGGCATCTGCCTTAAGCGCAACTGCCCTGTCCACCGCGTCCTTCCAGACTGGCATGGAGGAGCCCTGCGCGAATGTGTTAACGGCAATATAGACCTTTTTGCCTTTTTCTCTGGCAAAGCGGATGCCCTGCCGTAGTTCCTGGTCAGTGAAGTTCAGGCCTTCGAAGTTTCTGGCGTTTGTCGAGCCGCTAAGGCCGGTGTAGACCACGTCCGCGCCGCTCTCGATTGCGGCCTTAAGGGAGGCCAGGTTGCCGGCAGGCGCGACTATTTCGGCTTTTTTCGCGTTCAAGTCAAAACCCTCCGGAAAGAAGACAGGCTTATACAAGTTATAAGTTTATCAGGAAATACAGGGGGTTGTCGAATGGAATTTATCTGGAAGACGGTGATTTAGCCGGGCAGGCCGAAGGCCTGCCCCAAACAGTTATTTTTTAGCAACAACATCTATAACGATACTATTGGACTCAACGGTTTCGACATTTTCCGAGCCGTCATCTATTACTTCAACTACATTTAAAGCAATATAAAAAAAATACCTGCCTGTACGAATAATATTGAAGATGGGACGATAATTTATTACGGAACTCTTTGCTTCCATCCACGTTGTATCTGTAATATTTATAGCTATTTTCAGCTCATCCCCGGCTAACAATCGAACGCCTCCAGGTGGTTCCTGTATAATTACTTCCTTGCCCTCCTGGAACTTTTCGCCCGACAACAACTTACCGCCACCAACATAGGTAATGCCTTTTTCTACAAACCTATCTCCTCCCAGATAATGTCCGATAATTTTAATGGACATAGCCTGCTGGGAAATATTTTTCACGACAACAAAAACGATATTATCTCTGCCCGTCAGCCACTTTGTTTGCCGCGATTCTAAAGATACGCGTATTTTTGCATTCCCTACATTATCTCCGGCATGGATTGAAGCTAATTCGCCATTACCGCCTCCGGTACCAACACCCGACCCCACACCACCACATGCCATCAAATAATTCAAAAGCATCGCAACAAGGCAAAAATTCACTACAGATACTCGATAATTTAAAAACATGATGCGCATAGAGAGCAAACACCTCCGCCATTCTATGGTGCGTCCCCATTCTACCACATCACCCATAAACCGCCAAGTTTTGTGCCAGGCGAGCAGGCTTCGCCTGTTTCATATGCCAACCCACCAAAACATAAGGCGCTACGCTGGTTCAGGTTTGCAACCTGAACCACAAAATTTTGGTTCAAGTTATAAACTTGAACCAGCAAGAAGTAATTTACTGTCTTAACCTATCCACGCCCGCAAGTTTGGCGTCAGGCGAGGCGCACGGAATTTTTGACCGCAGGCGTATCTGTTATGATACGTCGAGGATCAAAAATTCCAGTGCAACGAAGCATCACGCCAACATCGCGGGCGTCCAAGCAAACAAAAACCCCCTTCCGTCACAACCCGGAAAGGGGGCCCAAATACGTTTATATCGCTGTCACCGGACTCTTAATGCTTCTCCGAATTATCTCCTAAAGCATCAACTCTGGCCTTCGCAAGCTCCAGGTCAGCTACCAAAAGCTTATAGTTCTCAACATCCTCGGGAATGCCCTTTAAGGCCTCTTCCGCGTCTTTAAGCGCCTTTCTTGCCTCTTCCGGGTCTATGTCCTCGGGCTTTTCCGCGCTGTCGACTATTATAACGGTCTTCTCGGCAACGACCTCGGCATACCCTCTGCCAACGACATACGAAGCGCTCTGTCCGTCCTTACGGTAGCGAACTACACCGCTTTTAAGGGTCGTAAGATAGTCGGTATGGAGCTTAAGTACGCCGAACTCTCCCTCTGCGCCCGGGGCAGTTGCGTCGTCCACCTCTTCGGAAACGACCACGCCGTAAGGCGTGACTATTTCGAACTTGAACTTCTCTGCCATTTAATTAACCCTGCGCCCTAAGCTTCTCGGCCTTTTCGAGCGCCTCTTCGATATTGCCGACCATGTAGAAGGCCTGCTCAGGAATATCATCGTAATCGCCGTTTGCAATCGCCGTAAAGGCCTTTACCGTGTCCTTCACGCTAACGAACTTACCCGGGGCTCCTGTGAACACCTCGGCAACGTGGAAGGGCTGTGAGAGGAATCTCTGAATCTTTCTTGCCCTCGCAACTATCATCTTATCGTCCTCTGAGAGCTCGTCCATACCAAGGATCGCTATGATGTCCTGCAGGTCCTTATACTTCTGTAGTATCTGCTGGACCCTTCTGGCTGTTGCATAGTGCTCCTCGCCGACAACCTGCGGGTCAAGAATCCTGGAGGTCGAGTCGAGCGGGTCGACTGCGGGATATATACCAAGCTCGGCTATCTGACGCGAAAGAACGGTTGTAGCGTCAAGGTGCGCAAATGTAGTAGCAGGGGCCGGGTCGGTAAGGTCGTCTGCAGGAACGTAGATGGCCTGCACGGAAGTAATAGAGCCCTTTGTCGTAGAGGTGATCCTCTCCTGAAGCTCTCCGACGTCGGTTGAAAGGGTTGGCTGGTAACCGACTGCCGACGGGATACGTCCAAGGAGCGCCGAAACTTCCGAGTTCGCCTGGACAAACCTGAATATGTTATCGACGAAGAGAAGAACGTCCTGGTTCTCCTGGTCCCTGAAGTACTCGGCCATGGTAAGGGCCGAGAGAGCAACGCGGGCCCTTGCTCCCGGAGGCTCGTTCATCTGTCCGTAGACAAGCGCTGCCTTGTCGATAACCTTCGATTCCTTCATCTCGTGCCAGAGGTCGTTACCTTCCCTCGTTCTCTCGCCGACACCCGCGAAGACCGAGTAGCCGCCGTGCTGCTTGGCGACGTTATTGATGAGCTCCATGATAAGAACTGTCTTACCGACACCTGCGCCTCCGAAGAGTCCGATTTTTCCGCCTTTTAGGTACGGCGTCAGAAGGTCGATGACCTTGATGCCTGTTTCGAAAACTTCCATTGTGGTGGACTGCTCTTCGAAGCTCGGGGCCGGGCGGTGTATATGCCATCTCTTATCGACCTTTATGGGGCCTGCCTCGTCGACCGGGTCTCCGATGACGTTAACGATGCGTCCAAGCACGGGCTTGCCGACCGGGACCGATATGCCCTCGCCGGTATCTTCGGCCTCCATGCCTCTAACAAGGCCTTCGGTTGAGTCCATTGCTATGCATCTTACGGTATTCTCGCCGGTATGCTGCGCGACCTCGGCAACCAGGTTGCCCTTCTCGCTGCTGATAGCCGGGTTGGATATCCTAAGCGCGTTATATATTGCCGGAAGCTCTCCCGGCGGAAACTGCACGTCCAGAACAGGCCCGATGACCTGCGTGATCTTACCCTTTGCACCCATTTTAAAGACCTCCTTGAAGTAAAGCGTTCTCTATAACGTCTTGTACGTTAAATCCTAAAAAAAACCTGTTAACCTTTTAGCGCCTCTGCGCCGCCGATGATCTCCATAAGCTCTTTTGTGATGGCAGCCTGACGTGCTCTATTATAGAGGAGCGTTAGGCCGCTTATCATGTCGGAAGCGTTTCTTGATGCCGAATCCATGGCCGTCATCCTCGCGCCGTGCTCGCTAGCCGAGCTTTCGAGAAGCCCCCTGAATATCTGCACCTCTATGTATTTTGGCAAAAGCTCATCGAGCACCGCCTCTGGCGAAGGTTCGTAGATGTAGCCCTCGTAAGGGGCCTCTGCGCCCTTCTCCAGCACAGGAAGCACCTTCTGCGCAACAGGGCGCTGCGTCATCGCGCTCTGGAATTCGGAATATACTATGTAAGCCTCATCACAGCGGTCCTTCATGTAGCCGCCCGTGATATCGACCGCTATATCGGCCGCGGTCTTCATGGTCGGGCGACCGCTGCCGAAGTTCCTTCTGTTAAGAAGCTCTATGTCCTTACGGTTCTTGAAGTGGTCGACTGCCCTCCTACCAACTACATGGAGGCCGATTTTCTTACCCTTATTCTCGCGGATAAGGCGCTCGGTAGTCCTTATAAGAACGGTATTGAAGCTTCCGCAAAGGCCTCTGTCCGAGGTAATAAGTACTATCTCTATTGCCCCGCTATTGGCATTCTGCTTTGAGAGAAGCGGGTGGCTGTGCGGTAAGGATTTCTTGGAAATGGCATCGACTAAATCGCGCACCTTCTCTGCGTACGGGCGCGCGGCTACTATGGCCTCCTGCGCCTTTCTAAGCTTTGCGGCAGAGACCATCTTCATGGCCTTGGTAATCTGGCGCGTGTTCTTGACGCTCTTTATGCGTCTTTTTATATCGCTTAATGTCGCCATTAATTATTCCGCAACAAAGAGTTCCTTGAACTCGTCGAGCACGCCGTGGAGCCTGGACTTTACGGCGTCGTCTATTGCCTTCTTCTCCCTGATATCGGTAAGGAGCCCCTCGTGCCTGGACTCTATGAACTTAAAGAGCTCGTCCTCGTACCTTCTAAGAACCGAGGTCGGGTACGAATCAACATAGCCCTTTGTGGCCGCGTATATGATGATGACCTGCTTCTCGACCGGAAGCGGAGTATACTGGCCCTGCTTAAGAATTTCAACAAGCCTGCCGCCCCTTGCAAGCTGCCTCTGGGTAGCTGCGTCAAGGTCGCTTCCAAACTGCGCGAATGCCGCAAGCTCTCTAAACTGTGCAAGTTCGAGCCTCATCGTACCGGCGACCTGCTTCATGGCCTTTATCTGCGCCGCGCCGCCGACCCTTGAAACCGAGAGGCCGACGTTGATTGCGGGCCTGACACCCGAATAAAAAAGATCGCTCTCAAGATAAATCTGGCCGTCGGTGATGGAGATGACGTTTGTCGGAACGTAAGCGGAAACGTCGCCTGCCTGCGTCTCGATTACCGGAAGAGCGGTCAAGGAGCCTGCGCCGAGCGCGTCGCTAAGCTTTGCGGCCCTCTCAAGAAGCCTTGAGTGTAAGTAGAAAACGTCTCCGGGGTATGCTTCCCTTCCAGGAGGCCTTCTAAGGAGGAGCGAAAGCTGCCTGTACGCGACGGCGTGCTTCGAAAGATCGTCGTACACGACAAGGGCGTGCTTCGCGTTATCGCGGAAGTACTCGCCTATGGTGCAGCCCGTGTAAGGCGCAAGGAACTGAAGCGGAGCAGAAGAGCTCGCCGTTGCGGCAACGACGACGGTGTAGTCCATCGCTCCAAACTGCTTTAGCTTCTCGACTATAAGGGCTATGGTGGACTGCTTCTGGCCGATAGCGACGTAGATACAGAACACTCCCTTGCCCTTCTGGTTTATGATCGTATCGATTGCGACCGCGGTCTTACCGGTCTGCCTGTCGCCGATGATAAGTTCCCTCTGCCCTCTTCCTATCGGGATCATGGCGTCTATGGCCTTGATACCGGTCTGGAGCGGCTCGTGAACCGACTTTCTTGCAACGATGCCCGGGGCCTTTATCTCGACCCTTCTTGAAAGTTTCGACTTTATCGGCCCGAGACTGTCGATTGGCTGGCCAAGGGCGTTTACGACCCTGCCCGCAAGCTCCTCGCCTACCGGGACCTCGACGATTTTCCCGGTCCTCTTAACCGTGTCGCCTTCTTTAATTGTATAGTCTTCGCCGAATATCGCGGTGCCGACGGTGTCCTCTTCGAGGTTAAGGACCATTCCGTATATGGAGCCCGGGAACTCGACAAGCTCCCCTGCCATGGCCTTTTCGAGGCCGTATACCCTGGCTATACCGTCGCCTACAGAGAGGACTGTGCCTACCTCCTCGACGTTCACGGACTTTTCAAAGCCCTTTATCCGGGTTTTTATTATATCCCCTATCTCGCTTGCCTTGATCATACGCTATGCCACTCCTTCCAGTAATTTTTCCCGTATCTTCGAAAGCTGTGACTTAATGCTCGCATCGAGCGTCAGATTGCCTACCTTAACAACAAGCCCGCCGATTATGGCGGCATCCTTCTTGAAAGTAAGAATAATGTCCTTTTTCGTCTCCGCCTTGAGCTTTGCCTTTACCGCATCAAGCGTTGCCGGAGATAGCTCGGAGGCCGCCTCGACCGTAACTCTCAAACGTCCGGAAACCTCGTCCTCGAACTTCGTGTAGGAGGCCGCGACGTCGTCTATGTACTTTATAACGCCGGTCTCGACAAGCAGTACGGTAAACCTCTTTATGGTATCGGAGGTGCCTACCTTTACACACACCTCGGAGGCAACGGCCTTCCTGTCCTCCATCTTGTACATGGGGTTTAATACCACCTTCATAAGCTCAGTGCCCTCGGCGAATGCCGCGGCAACCGAAGAAAGTTCCTTGCCTGTCTTCTCAACGGCCTTATCGGCGATGGCTATGTCGATTAGCGCCTTTGCGTACCTCTTCGCGCTCGAACCTTTTTTCATCAGTTAAGCCTCAATTTATCTATGTAGTTCTTGGTAAGACGTTCCCTGTCCTCGTCCTTGATTTCCTTACCAAGAATATCCCTGGCCATGTCGACTGCCAGATTGGATATCTCTTTTCTTATCTCGAGCCTTGCCCTGTTCATCTCCTGCTCTGCAGCGGACTTGGCAAGCTTCTTGATTTTCTCCGCCGCTTCTTCGGCGTCCTTTAGCATGCGCTTTTTCTCAGCCTCTGCCTCAAGCCTTATATTCTCCCTTATGGATGACACCTTGGCGTCAAGCCCGGCTATCTTCTCGTTATACTCACGAAGCTTTGCCTCTGCCTCGGCCTTTCTCTTGTCGGCGTCCTCTATCATGCGCCTTATGTCCTCGCTACGTTTTTCGAGCGCGGGCTTGCCAAACTTGAAGTAGCAATAGATAACGAGTATCGCAAGAAGGATGAAGTTAAAGACCTTCCAGTATATAGAAGTGTCGACATGCGCTTCACCGCCGCCACCGCCGCCTGCGAGCGCAACGGCCGGGGTCGAAAGTAAAAGGAACGCGATTACCGCCGAAGCGATGTTTCTATCCAGGAGTTTTTCGGCTATTGACTTGGAGAATGATTTTGTCTCGTCCTTAAGGGTCTTAACCGCCGCGTCCTTATTTGAGGCAAGCTCCACTCTCTGCCTTAATATTTCTTCTTGCGCGGCCTTTTTCGCCTTATCGAGAAGTTCGGCCTCAACCTTTGAAGCCGCAATCCTAACGGCATTTCTCTCTTCCTGGGCCTTTATGGCAGCTTCCTTAAGCTTTAGCTCGTAATCCTTATGGCCCTTGGTAACGTCTGCCTCGGTCGCTATTGCAGCCGCGACAGCGCCCTCTGTCCTCTTTTTTCTTTCCTCGAGAACGCGCATAACGGGCTGGAAGAGAACGCCGTTTAGGACGAACATCAGTACGATAAATGCTACGAATTGGACTATCAGGCTTACGTCTATATCTATCATTTTCCTACATTTCCCGCGGTTTTTTACTTAAATCAGCTGTAAAAAGACACTTTCGGCTTTTTACAAGAAACGTTAGTAAGTAACATATAAATCGCGGTATTGTCAAGCATTACTTGGAAAGACTGCGGCCTGCGTCCTTACGCCTTGAGCTGTTCCTTTATAATGCGCACGCACTCGGCCCTCCTGTTAATCGCCGTAAAGTGCGTGCCACCCGGAATAACGAAGCAGTCTGCCGGGCACTTTATGGTCCTGTCCGCATCACCGTGTATACGTATGATATCTACCACCGTGCCCTTATAGCCTTCCCACGAAAATATCGCAAAGGCCATGGCCCTTATAAAGGACGGCTCTGCCGAGGCAGCCATCTTTAGAACTCCGCTGCCGGAAATACCAAATAAAAACTGAATCGGTGTTATCGGGATTACGGACGCAAGAGAGGCAAGGAGCCTTAACCTGCCGCTTATTTCGTTATGGCCAAGCGCGCTCGATATGAGCACAACCTTCGGGTTCTTTAGAATCTTATATATCTCGAGCGCCACCATGCCGCCAAGAGAGACCCCGCCGACGATATCCCCGCTCGTTATGTTGTTATCCGCGATGACCCTTTTGGCCACATCCGCGAGTGTACGCTCGCCTCTATGGCGCGGCCAATCCGGAAAGCAGACGTCCTCGATGCTCTTCCATTCATCGTATTTGGAGTACATACGACTGTCCGCGCCCATACCGGGCAGCAAGAAAAGCATATTGTCTCTATATCTCCGTTATCTTGTAATGCCTCGTGCCTATGCCGAGCTTTTCCGCGTGGTCTAACTGGTGGTTCCAGTCTATGGTCGGGTGAACGCCGCGAAACTTATCGGCTCCTTTGGCATGGTTCATCGTAAGGGCCGAGTCCTTGAAGCCTTCCTCCGCGTTCACCATGTCAGCGGAGGCCGCATCAAGGGCAACAGGGTCAATAGAGGCAAGGATGCCTACATCCTTTACAATCGGCGTGTCGTTATGGCCGTAGCAATCGCATGCAGGGCTTATCTGAGTTAGGTAATTCACGAACACGGATTTTTTCTCCTTGCCCATAAGGGCGCCGAGCACGTGCTCTGCCATCTTCTCCTGTATGTTGGCAACGGCCTCGTTCCATTGCACGTTGATTGTGCCCTCCGGGCAAACCGCTATACAATGACCGCAGCCTATACATGTCCTTTTATCAATGACCGCTGCCTTCTTTATTGTTATTGCGCTAACCGGGCAGGCCTCCTCGCACATGCCGCATGCAGTGCAGCCGCTTTGGTCAACCACAGGCGCGGTGTTCGAGTGTTGAAGAAGCTTGCCTTCCCTTGCAGCGCAGCCCATACCGACGTTCTTTAGCGCGCCGCCAAATCCCGTGAGCTCGTGGCACTTGAAATGCGTCATTACGACAATGCCGTCTGCCGATACTATGTCCCTTGCAATGATTGCCTCTTTAAGGTGCTTACCCTTTATCTCCACCCTAACCTTGCTTTCGCCCCTTAAGCCGTCGGCTATGACGATTGGCGCGCCCGTTACCTCGTAGCCAAAGCCGTTTAGGAGCGCGCATTCAAGATGGTCTGCCGAGTTCGTCCTTCTTCCGACATAAAGGGTGTTTGTGTCGGTGAGGAACGGGGCTGCGCCCGTGTCCTTTATGGCGTCAACGGCCATGCGTATGAACTGCGGTCGCAAAAACGACGTATTGCCGTACTCGCCAAAGTGGAGCTTTACTGCGACAAGGTCGCCTTTCTTAAAGAGCTTTGGAAGCCCGGCCTTTTTAAGAAGCGCTGAGGTCTTGTCAAAGAGGTTTTTATCCGCCCCTGCCCGCGTGTCCGCGAAATAAACTGTCGAAGGATTCTTTGCCACTCTTACGCTCCTTTCCCCGTGCGCTCGAAAATTGCCAGCATATCGGGCAGAACAAAACGCCTGTAAAAAAGAAACCCGGCAACGAATATTATAACCGCCATGGCCGCGTATGTAAACGCGAACTTCGCCTTCCAAGCAAAGAACGGCGCTTCCTTTGCGGCCCATTCGAGCGCGCTGTACTTCTCAACAGGCGGCTGCGGCATCAGGCTGCCAAGCACGAATTCGATGGCTGTAAAGCATCCGATAAAGACAACGGCAAAGACAAGTATCTTGATATTGAAGTTCCTTGTGCGGCCCTTACCAACGGCATTCAGGAACCCGGAAGGTTTTAGCGCAAAGTACGAGAACGCCCAGAACGCGCCAAACACCACGGAAAAAATTATCGCCGGCACGGAGACAAGGAGATAATACCCGCGAAACACGAAGACGGCAGCGAGATACAGGGCTGCCGCAAGCCCCAGGCCAAAGAGCGCGTACATTACGGGCTTAAACCTGCCTATTTCCTTTAGCACGCATGGGAATGCCATCATAAGAACCGCAAGAAAATAAAACGGCGTCCAGTCGAACACAGAGGCATAGTCGTAGTTAGTGAACCTGGCGACGTTATCAAACCTGAAGGAGAGGAGAAACAGCCTTGTGCCGGGCTGCATGAGCCCTGCTGCCGCAGCAAGGTAAAAAAGCAGATAGCTTCGTAGGTGGCAATTCGCCAATTGGATTATACGTTCCATGGTCCTTTAACCTGCTCCTTGCTGTTTTACGAATAAAAACCTGTATGCCGCAAACGACACAAAAAATATCACAGCACTTGCCGCGTAGCCCATATTAACGACAATACCTCGCCATTCATTATAGCTGTAACTTGGCGCAGGCTCAACGCCAGGCAACGGCGCAGGATAAAAAAACAATATCACCTGCCCGGAAAACATAAAAGACAACGCTACCGCGATTATATAAACCGTAAATGCCTTTGTCCTCTCTATCTTCTCAAAAGTCCCGCGCCTTACAAGAAACCACGCCAAAACCCAGAAAGCCGTCAAGAACAGGAATATCGCCTTAATCGCCGTTGAAAAAACAGCGGCCTTGCCCGTGTAAAACATATATATTACAAATGCGGCACTAAGCGCGGCCGAGAGAACAAAGAGCGGCACCTGTGCCTTCTTGAGCTTGTCAAATTGCTTTAACAATACTGACACCATAAGTACTACATGAACATATGACCCAACACTGGCAACGGTCATCACATCTCTCAAATTATCCATAAAAACATCCATATCACTACCGTGGCTCATGCTGTCAAGGTCTACAGACAGTACAGCAATTCCGGCGGCACGAAACATGACAAAAAACACCATCCAAAAAAAATAAAAGCCTAGAAACTTCTCAAGATGTCCGGACAGTTTTTGCTTGAGGTTTTCCATAGGTATTCAAAATAGCTCCGTGCATCCCAGACACTCCTGCAACATGACAAAGCGTTTTCTACTGCTCTGTTTTTCCCTTACCCGATGCCGATAAAAATATCATCCTATACGCAACAAAGGACGCTGCAAACATAGCGGCCCCGGCAATATAGAGCATGGTAACCATATCGAAGCGCCACTTATCGAAAGTGGCAAACGGATCTCCGGGCGACTTAATAAGCTTTACCGTAAGCTCCGGCAACTCCGGCGCCGGATATATAAGCGCGACGACCGCAGGCGCCACCATGAACGCCACCATCACGGCAGCAACGTAAGCCATCCAGTTCATGCGGTTTACACCGGAGATGTCGTCAAGCCACGACGGATTATCCCCGGCAAAGAACCATGCGATTACGCCAAGCGGCGGCAGACAGAGCGCGACTATAAGTACATGCGCGGCAAACGCGGCATGCATGCCCTTGTAAGCGAAGTAAAAGGCTACGGCAAGCATAAGCGTCAGCGAGACGCCGAATACAAACGGCCGCGCCCTTTTTGCCCTTCCGATGTTCTTTAGAAGCGCTGCCAGAAATAACGGCAGCGTAAGAAAGAAGTACGCCGTAACCGCGTACAGGGCCTTGTCAACGGGCAACGCGGGCTTGCCTGCCGAGTACGGAACATTCAGGGAAAGAAACGCGATATCGCGCGCAATAAAAAGCGCAAACGACGAAATGGAGAGGAAATAGAACGGCAGGTACCGCTCGAAATGTTTTTGCATATATTTTATTCTGGCAGCCGAAAGGCGCCGCCATCAAACCTCTATAATCACCGGAAGTATCACGGGCCTTCGCTCGAGGGTCTTCTTAAAGAACCTTCTAAGCGCCACCCTGACTATCTCTTCCACTTCTTTCAGGTCGCCCTTTTCCTCGGCCCCGGTGTTCGAGAGCGTCTCGACAACGTGCAGCCTTGCCATGGACAGTATCTCCGAGCTCTCTTCCTCGAACACGAGCCCGCGCGTAAAAATCTCTGGGCCGTAGATGGTCTCGCCGCTTGCCTGGTTGATTGCGATTATTGCTACCACCATGCCGTCCTGGGAAAGATGCTTTCTATCCCTTAGCACTATGTCGCCTATGTCTCCTACCCCCTTGCCGTCGACAAACACCCTGCCGGACTCCACACGGCCGGCCTTCTTTATAGAATCCTTCGTAAGCTCGACAACATCGCCGTCCTCGGCAATTACGATGTTTTCCTTTTCAACGCCAACGGACTCCGCAAGACGTCCGTGCTTTACAAGGTGGCGATACTCGCCGTGTAGCGGGATAAAGCATCTCGGCTTTACGAGATTTAACATTATAAGGAGTTCTTCCTTTGCCGCGTGCCCGGATACGTGCACGTCCGAGACCTTTTCGAAAATGACCTCTGCCCCGCGCTTAAAGAGGTGGTTCATCATGTTCGATATGGCCTTTTCGTGGCCGGGTATGAACTTAGAAGAAAGGATTACCGTATCGCCGTTGATTATCCTAAGCTGTTTGTGCGCGTCCATTGCCATCCTAAGAAGCGCGCTCATGGGCTCGCCCTGGCTCCCGGTAGTTAGAAGCACGGCCTGGTTCGGCTCAAGCGCATCGATAGTTTTAATATCCACTATAAGGTCATCTGGGACATTCAAGTACCCGAGTGTTCTTGCTATGGCAACATTGCCGACCATGCTCTTGCCGTTTAACACGAGCTTTCTGTTTTGCTTGGCTGTTGCGTTAATAACCTGCTGAATGCGGTGTATGTGGGATGAAAACGCGGCAACTATGATGCGGCCCTTTGCCCTTGAAAATATCTCGTCAAAGGCCTTGCCTATGGTGCTCTCTGATATGGTGTAACCCTCGCTCTCGACATTTGTCGAGTCAGATAGTAGAAGGTCAACACCCTTTTCCCCGTATTCCGAGAACCGGGCGTAGTCCGTTACCTCGCCGTCAACAGGCGTCTGGTCGAATTTGAAATCGCCTGTATGTATGACAACACCGGCGGGTGTGGTTATCGCAAGGGCACAACCATCTACTATGGAATGGCTCACACGTATGAACTCAACCGAGAAGTCGCCTAGCACGACGCGGTCACGCGGCCTCATGGTCTCGAAGGTGGTGGTCTTTAAAAGGTCGTACTCCTCGAGCTTTGTTTCTATGAGGCCGATGGTCATGGCGGTTGCGTAAATCGGCACGTTTATCTTGGGAAGGACAAACGGAAGCGCTCCTATGTGGTCCTCGTGCCCGTGCGTGATAACAAAGCCCTTTACCTTGTCCTTATTTGCGGCAAGATAGGAAACATCCGGAATGACCACGTCTATGCCGAGCATGTACTCCTCCGGGAACATGAGCCCGGAGTCAACGACGATTATCGAGTCTCCGTACTCATAGGCCATCATATTAAGGCCTATCTCTCCGAGCCCTCCAAGAGGTATAATTTTCAGCGCGTTTGCCATTAATCACCTTTCACTGCCGTATTCGTCAAAAACTCCAATCAATGCCTTTATCAACCGCTGTAAATGTTTGCTCGGAAAGCTCCTCTGCCTTTTTGCCTTTGCTCTCTATGGGGCTTCCGATAGAGACATTTACCTTATGCGGCCTCACAACAAAGCCGCCGATTTTCATTATATCGCGCGTGCCGCTAATGGACACGGGCACTATAGGCGCGCCGCTCTTTTGCGCGAGTATAAACGCCCCCCGTTTAAACGGCGCGAGTTTTCCGGTAGTGTTCCTCGTGCCCTCTGGAAATATCAATACCGAAGTCCCTGCCGCGATTTTCTCTGCTGCGGCAATGAGGCTCTTTACCGACTCTCTCGAATTATCAAGGTCCACGGGCACATACCCCGCCCTATACATTGCCCAGCCGAGAAACGGTATGCCAAAGAGGCTCTTCTTGGCAATCCATCGAAACTGCGCCGGAAGCCTGCCCTGCACAACCGGTATGTCGAAGGTGCCGGTGTGGTTCGCTGCCAGTATAAAAGGAGGAGGCGGAAGCTTCTCTGCCCCCGATACCTCCACCCCCACGCCGGAGAGAAAAAGGATGAGCTTCATCCACATGGACGCCACGGTGTGCGGCGCGTTGCCGCTTTTATCGAACACGGCTGCCGTGGCAGTGGCAGTCGAAAATACTATGAGAAGCGGCACGCCGATTGTCCAAAGTAAGAGCGTCCTCGCTATTATACTGAAACTCATCGTAAAATGATAACTTTTTTAAGCTCTTAAAGTCAATTTTGTTTTGGCTTCCCGCCGCATACAACGCGCCGGGGCAAAACCCTTGCACTTTGCCCTGCCTGGTGATAAAGTACATTTTAAATAACGGCTAAACATACTTTAGGGGGTAATACCTATGGCAGGCATAAACAAAGCAATCCTCGTCGGCAACCTCGGACAAGACCCGGAAATCCGGTACACTCCAAGCGGATTGGCGGTCGCCAACTTCAGCCTCGCAACAAGCGAGAGCTTCAAGGGCAAGGACGGCCAGAGGGAAACCAAGACAGAGTGGCATAAAATCGTGGCATTCGGGAAACTCGCTGAGATATGCGGCGAGTACCTTAATAAGGGCAAGCAGATATACATCGAGGGCCGCATACAAACGCGCCAGTGGGAAGACAAGGACGGCAACAAACGCTACACAACCGAAATCGTCGCCAACCAGATGCAGATGCTTGGCACCAAAGGGGGCAGCGGCGGAGGGTTTGACAAAGGCGAGTCGTCCTCCGGAGGGCCTCCTACTGCCGAAGAGCCGCCGCCGGCAGATATGGACGATATACCGTTCTAAGGCACGGCCGCGCGATTTTTGCGCCATACTGCGTTGGGGCTGTTTTTCCTTGCTCGACGTATCGGCAATATACGCCTGCGATCAAAAACCCGCGCGCGCCTCGCCTGACGGCCAACTGACGGGTTTAAAAACAAAAATAAACACTCCGCCCGGAGTTAAAAATGATAGCAATAATAAAATCACCGTGGGAAGAAACATTTATCGACCTTCTAAAACACTCCAGAAAAAACATTTACCTAGCAAGTCCTTTCATCAAAAAGAACACAGCCAAAATAGTAATAAAACATAGCCGCAAATCAGTCGACTTGAGGTGCATGACCTCTTTCAAGCTGGCCAATTTTTCAAGAGCGGCTTCAGACCTTGACGCTTTAAAAATACTTTCACACCGCACAGCCAGACAAAAAAATGTGCATAATCTTCATGCCAAATTTTTCGTCTTCGACGAAGTAGCAATAGTAACTTCAGGGAATCTAACGCCAGGCGGACTAAGGAACAACCTCGAATACGGCCTTCTAGTAGACGGCAGCACTGCGAAAAGCATTAAAAAAGACTACCTGGAAATTTTCAACAACCCGAACAATCCATCTATAACAAAAACGGTCATAGAAAAAGCAGACGAAATACTTCTTTCTATCCCAAAAGAAAAAAAGAAAACCGTACAGATTCGCGACTCAGCCCTTTTTGAAGATTTTATGAACGACGAAAACATGGAAGAGCGTTTTGATGCCGGCAAGGATATTATAAGACGAAATTTATCGTCATGGAAAAAAGACGTATTCGACTGTCTGACCGAAGTCCCAAAAGACATATTTTCGATAGATGACATTTATTCTTTTTCAACCAGGCTCAAAATGCTCCATCCGAAGAATATGAACATAAAGCCAAAAATTCGGCAACAGTTGCAATACTTAAGAAATATTGGCTTATTGGAATTCGTAAAGCCTGGACTGTATAAAAAACTCTGGTCATAAAAACGGAGGGTGTATGAAATCTTTTATTTTCACAACAGCAGAGGGATATACCTTTTCTCCAAACTCCAAAACAAGCGCGCCTGATATAGAAAACTGCCAAGTACTTGGTTTTGCCGAAGGAGCGTCTGCTGAAGATGCTTTCGACAATCTAATAAAAGAAAATTCCTATCTAACCCAAGTAGGCTTTGACATATTAGAGGCATACGAGCTAAAACAGCAAGCACCGGCACATTTTTCGATTTCCAAATACCGTAAAAAAACAATTTAACTACTCTTGCTGTCCCCGTCCCGCCCAAACCGCCAAGTTTTGCGTCAGACGAGGCAAGGGCGGTTTTTTCGCGCAGGCGTATTCGATAATACGTCGAGCAAGGAAAAACCGCCCTAACGAAGTATGGCGCAAAAATCGGCGGTTTCCCGATAAAAAAACCCCGGGGGCACTTAAAACCTCCGAGGCATCAAAATCCGCCGCACTAACCGCCAACCACCCGCCCTACTTCTTCGTAAACACTATCTTCGCCTTGCCGTCCTTCACAGTAACCTTGAACTCCGCGTTCGTAACGCCGGTGCTCTTTAATTTCTCGCGCTGAGCATCGAGGGATTTCTTGAACTGGTTATAATCCATCCCGGCAACGCCCTCATTGCACTGTTTTTTCGCGTCGAGAAAGGCCTTGAATATGGCCTCGTCGCCTCCGCCTGCCGCAGGCCTTGCTGCCGCAGCCTTAGGCGTCTCTGCCGAAGGCGCCGGCACGCCGGGCTTTGGCCCGCCCATGATGCGCGCCCTGGCCTCGTCGTACACGCCGTCCTCTATCATCTTAAGCACCTTGTTCCAGTGCTGCTTATAGGAATTGTACTTGGCAACGAGCGTATTCAAACGGAACTTTATGCCCGTATTGTTTATGACCGAGGTCGAAAGCGTGCGCACAAGCCTGTCTATGTCTTCGCGAAGCTTCGCGGGCTCTCTTTTGGTAACGCGCGCAAAGTACTGGTCGTAATCGACCCGGAGCTTTTCTATCATCCCCGAGAGACGTTCGACCTCGTTTTTATAATCCAGTTCTGTCGGCATAACCGCTATATTCTAGCAAACCGCCTGCCCCGTGTCAAAGCCATACGCAACGGCCCTGCCCCAATACGCCGTGATATCGAGGCGTTACCGTTGACTTACGGCGGCTTTGCGGCTATAATATTAATCAGAGTACGCTTCCTTTGCTCAGAGCAAACCGCGGGAAACTGCGGGACGCAGAGCCGTGAGGTTACAGCCCTTAGGGGCCATGCCCGTCCGGCCGCCAAAGGTTTTAAACCACTTTGGCGGTTTTTTATTTTGCCGCCTAAAAACCGGAGGGATTGGACATGTCTATGATAGATGACGCGGTAAACCATGCAAAAAAAGGCGAGTACACGAAGGCATACAAGCTCTTTATTGCAACGGATCTGGAAAAGAAAAGCGCCGAAGCCCTTTCCTACTACGCTCTAAGCGTTGCCGCGGCAACAAAAGACTTCGACCGGGCCTCGAAGCTCTCTGCCATGGCATTCAAGGACGAGGGCTACGACCCGGCCCTGTACCTTAATGCCGGAAAAATTCAGCTTCTTGCCGGAAAGAAAGAACTCGCCATCAAGACCTTTAAAAAAGGCCTCAAACTCGACCCGGAGAACACGCTAATAAAGAAGCAGCTTGCAGCGCTCGGCGTACGGAAGAACCCGGTAATACCGTTTCTTTCGAGAAACAACCCCATAAACAGGTTTCTCGGAAAACTCAAGCACTCGCCGGGAAAAACGGCAGCGCCGGCGAAAAAGGGCACCGGAAAAAAGCCTTAGGCAAAAGGAGAAAACACAAATGCCTTATAAAAAAGCAATTATCAAAACTTTCGCACTTCTTATAACCGTAATCGCACTCGGCTCGGCATGGGTAAACATAACTGCAGCTGCCGAAAAAAAACCTGCGGTAGCTGCCGAACCTGTCATAAAGGAAGAGCCGGATAAAAGCAAGGTGTGCATGATAAACAACAGATACATGGGCTCCGGGCAGATACCGGTAACAGTAGATGGCAAGACATACTACGGCTGTTGCGCCGGGTGCGCAAAAACGCTCACCGACAAAAAAGAGAGCCGCATGGCAAAGGACCCGCTTACCGGCAAAGAGGTGGACAAGGCAACGGCATTCATAGCGGTCGATTATTCGAACAGCACCGTCTACTACTTCGAGAACAAGGCGAACTACGAAAAATTCATAAAAACAACGGCCAAATGACCGCTTCGCGCATGAATAATGCACAAACCATAAAGGCAGCCGCGGTAGCGGCTGCCTTGCTTTTTTTCGCCTCCGGGTGCGCGGCCGGCGCGATAAAAAAGGCCGACTCGCTTTCAACAAGCTACCTTAAGGGAACGCCTCATGCCAAAGGCAGCGGCATTTTCATGGGCCGCGACGGCGCGCTAAAGATGCAGCGCCGCTTTCTTGCTAAAATCTCCAACCTCGGCTCTCCCGTAGGCTACAAGGCAGCGCTTACGAACCCGAAGATGCAGGAAAAGTTCGGCGTAACAGAACCCGTGCTCGGCGTCCTTCTCCACGGCATGCTCGTAAAGGACAAGGCGCACGTCAAGGCCTCTTACGGCGCAAGGCCCTTTGCAGAGGCGGACATCATCGTACGCGTATCGGATAGGGCAATAAACAACGCAAAGACACCTGAAGAGGCGTTCGAGTATATAGACCTGATAATACCGTTCATCGAACTTCCGGACCTCGTGTACATGGCTGACATAAAAATGACAGCAAACGACATCATCGCGGCTAACGCGGGAGCACGGCTCGGCGTCATGGGGGGGCCGGTTGCGCTGCCGCCAGGCAGCGCAAGAGCGGCGTACCTTAAATACCTAAGGAACTCAACTATCGAAGTATTTGACTATAACGGAAATCTCGTTACAGAAGGGCGCATGGACTCAATACTCGAAGACCCGATGAACGCGGTTCTCTGGATAAGGGACGAGGTATTAAGGCGCGGCCTGCAGTTAAAAGAAGGAGACCTTCTCTCTCTTGGGAGCATCACGGCGCCTATCAAAGTAGAACCCGGAGTACGCCTAAAGGCCGTGTACACCGGTCTTGACGGCCCGGGTTCCAAAGCATCGGCAGAGGTATACTTCGAGTACTAAAGCTCTTTTACCGAAAGCGGCTTTACGTGGCCAAGCCGTCCGTCAGCATCACGAATGTGCCCTATATCCTGCCACCTTCTCTTTAAAACCTTTGCACCGTAGGCATCCGTCATCACAGGATCATAACCCGCAATTATGATGCCGGGCTTCGGGTCGCAGTGCGGCCCCCAAAGATGCGCTTCGCTCATGCCGATTGTAGCATCGATAACCGTAAAATCCGGCGTCCTGTGCATGTTAAGGTCAAGGACCGACTCCTGCATCATCGAATGAAAGGCAGACTTCTTCCAGTGCCCGCCTGCACGATAATGGAGCGGCGGAACAGCGCCCATCATATTTTTCATCGTAAGGGTAACGCCTGCAAGCGAATGCGCCTTTAGAACAGGCACTGAGATTATGAAGCTGTCGAATAAAATGTCGGGTAGATAGAACTCGGGCCACCTCGTAAGCTCGGGGTTCGAAAGTTTTCTAAGCGGCTCTTTATTCAAATCAACGAGCCCGACGTTCCTTCGCTTCGCCATCTTCGTATAGCCAAGCTCATCGAATGCGTGCGGGGTATCGTAACTGGCCGCGCCGCAGCCCTCGCCTATTATTATCTCTACTCCGGGAAGTCTTTCCCTAAGACCGTCTACGAGCGCCTCTACAAGTTCAACCGGAGTCGTCACAGGCGGGGCCATGGCCTCTACGAGGTTTGGCTTTAGAAGCACCCTCTTCTTATCTCCTGTATCGAGGCGCGCGGCATCGAGGATTGCGTCCACCGAAGCCTTCCAGTCGCCATTGTGTCCTATTATAAAGGTCGTTCTTTTAAGTGTTTCGTCCATGTAAAAATTTTACCGCCATGCTAAGCGGCTGTCAACCCGCTTAATACGCATTGTGCTTTAAAAACCCGGCAAATATGATAAAATACGGCTCATGTACGAAAAAATACTTCTCTGCCTCGACAATTCAGAGGACTCGTTAAAGGCCGCCTCGGTTGCCGCATCTCTGGCAGCCGAAACAGGAGCGCAGGCCATAGCGCTCCATGTCTACGCAGCGCTTCTTCATAACGACCGCTTCATGGAGATGGAAACAACACTTCCGGAAAAATACAGGGAAGAAAACGAGCTAAAGCGCCAAAGAGAAATACACGCAAGCCTCATAAAACGCGGGCTCGAGATAATATCTGATTCATACGCAGCCCCTGTTGCAAGGACGTTCGAGGAAAAGGGCCTTACCCTCATTCCCGCAAAACGCGAGGGCCGCCACTTTGAGGAAATACTAAAAGAAACAACGGAGGGCTCCTACGGCCTCGTGATACTCGGAAGAACAGGGCTTGGAAGGACGTCTTCTGGCCGAATCGGCGGCGTCAGCATGCGTATTGCAAGGGAATGCACGGGGGCCGACGTGCTCGTAGTGCAAAACGATATTTTAGCTGAAGCCTCCTCCCCTATCGTTGTCTGCGTGGACGGCAGCGCCTCTGCGTATTACGCAGTCAAACAGGCCGCCTCTCTCTCGAAGCTTCTTAACGCTCGACTTACGGCAGTCGCGGCATTCGACCCCGAATACCACCGCGTTGCATTCAAAAGCATCTCGGGCGTTCTATCGAACGAAGACGCAAAGCTCTTTCGCTTTAAGGAGCAGGAAAAGCTCCATGACGAAATAATAAACTCAAACCTCGCGGAAATATACAAAGGC
The DNA here is from genome assembly GCA_029858205.1 of Deltaproteobacteria bacterium. Taxonomy (NCBI): domain Bacteria; kingdom Pseudomonadati; phylum Myxococcota; class Myxococcia; species Deltaproteobacteria bacterium. The sequence goes on from JAOUFM010000005.1 coordinate 128,034, forward strand.
TACCTCAATGCGGCAAAGGAAATCGCCGCAACAGAGGGCGTCAAAATGGAGACCGTGCTTCTCGAAGGCAAGGCCTCTGACGAGATCGTAAAGTACGCGGCTTCAACCAAGCCTTCTCTTCTCGTAACAGGCAGGTTCGGCAGGATGTCTATACAGTCGGACACGCTTGGCATGACAGCGGAAAACATACTAAGAGAGACTGCGGTAAACGTGCTCATAGCAAGCGGCTCGCTTGAGGTAAAAAAGAACGAAGAAGACCCGCTACTCTGGGAAAACGCTGCCGAGGAGCTATTCAAAAAAATTCCTGGCTTCGTGAGATCGATGGTAAGAAAGATGGCAGAGGACGAGGCGCGCCGCCTTGGGCTTAGGAAGGTAACGGTAAAACTGCTCGAAGACTTGAGAAGGAAGATATCGCCGTGAGCCTGCATGGAGCGCAAAATGCCGTTGAGCCGCCCTTTCTCATCTCCTGGAACGTAACACGAAGATGCCCTTTGAAATGCCGCCACTGCTACCTCGATTCAACGGACATAAACGGCGCAAAAGACATCCCCACCGAAGCCGCAAGTAAAATAATAGGAACACTTAAAAATTTCTCGCCCGGCGCGATGCTCATCCTTACCGGGGGCGAGCCGCTTCTAAGGCCCGACATAAATACTCTTGTAAAGGAATGCGCCGAAGCCGGATTCCACACCGTAATCGGCACAACAGGTGTGGGGCTTACCTGCGAGGCCGCGGCAGCGCTGAAAAATAACGGATTGAAAGGCGCTGGACTTAGCATAGACTCGCTTGATGTAAAGAAGAACGACGCATTCCGCGGCCTCGAAGGCGCATACGACGCGGCGATAAAGGCTGCGGATATTTTCAAACAAACCAACATTCCCTTCCAGTTCCAGTTCTCGGTAACGCGGGCAAACATGCATGAGATAGAGGACTTTGCCTGCTTTGCCATCGACAAAGGCGCGGTTGCGCTAAACTACTTCTTTCTCGTGTGCACTGGCAGGGGCGAGGACTTCACCGACTTAAGCATGGCAGAATACGAGGCCGCACTCGAAAGAATCGCAGTAATAGAGAGAAAACATTCGGGCAAGCTGATGATACGCGCAAGATGCGCCCCTCACTTTGCAAGAATCTCGGGCAAGACCGATACAACGGGCTGCATTGCCGCAAGAGGCTACATGCGCATATCCCCGGAAGGACACGTAACGCCCTGCCCTTACATGCAGCCGGAGGATACGGCCGCAGCGAACATCTTCGATAAACCGGTAGAACAAATCTATTCCTCCGCATTATTTAAAAAGCTAAGGAGCCCTGCATACACAGGCAAGTGCGGCGATTGCTCTCTTGCGCCGGACTGCGGCGGTTGCCGCGCAAGAGCCCTTACGAAGACAGGCGACATAATGGCAGACGACGAGTTCTGCTCTTACGTGCCGGTTAACTCACCGCAAAGGCCGATAGCATCGCAAAAACCAATATGGACAACGGAGGCGGAAGAGCGGCTAAAAAACATCCCGTCCTTCATAAGACGCTTTGTTAAAAAGGGCATCGAAAAGTACGCGGAAAAGAACTCGATAACGACAATCACGCCGGAGCTCATTACAGAGCTAAAGGAGAAAAGAGCAGGTGGAAGGTTTGGCATCTAAGAAAAAATACTGGGCTGCGTTAAAGCTCACGGGCGCTGCGGTGTTCTTTACAGGCGTGCTGAACTCGATGCTAAGCTTCAAGGTAGGCTCTGCAATAGACCCGCTAAATTATATTTTCCTTGCCGCTGGCGCGGCAATAGCCATCGCGCCTTCAGCAATCAAAAGGCGCGTTAATCCTTCCTCGAGAATTTCAGCCACAAGACCTCGACACAAAGCGTCACGAGAAAGAGAGCAAGTATAAACGCATACGGGCTTCTTTCGCTGCCCTTACCCGATGTCTTGCCCATATCGAACCTTACCCACGTGGATGCCGTGTGAAGAGAGCCTGCCTCGAAGTTCGAGCCATCCCACGCGCCAACGGCAAGCATGGTCGAGACGCCGGGGGTAAGCCACAGCAAATTTGAACGCGGACGTTTTATGATTACCCGCCACACTCCGTCTTTGTACTCAGCGCTCGTCCAGAAATTATAAGTCTCGGTCTTTAATGCTTTCACAGTGCCCACGCCCGAGGCCTCATACTCGTAGACATATCCATTTAAGTCCTTACCTGCCTGCCACTTCCACATCAAGACCTTTGATGCGTCCTGCCCCATGCCAAAGTACGTAGCGCCGGATAAAGGAAACTCTATCGCCACGGCATCGCTTGCAACAATAGCCCCGGCTATCTTCGAAGCAGCCTCGTCGCCTTCTACACTCCGGCTCGGATCGGTCCATTCGAGGAGAAAGGCAATGTCAGTGTCATTATATAGGGTGCTGACAGAGACCTTACTTACCGGCGAGTAGTAGAGCTTCTTTGTTGCAAAGAACTGCGGAAAGAGCGGGACTATCTCGCCGTTCGATTCATCCCACTTCGTATTATTGGTCGTCTCGGGCAAGGCCCCTTGGACATAAGCGGCAGCGATAACGCCGTCAGAGAGTTCCTCCAAAGCGCTGCTGTCAGCAAGCGCGGCCGCGTAATTCGCAATATCCCACCTGTCTTTTGCACTAACGCTTTTTCCGTTCTCCGGGTCTTCGAATGATGGCATGGGAGTGCCGGGAATTCCGGCTGTTATACGCTCGAATATTTTTTCCGGCGTAGCGCCTCTACGAAACATATCCTTGTCAGCAAGGCTTCGCGGCCAGACAATCGAGCCCCAGTCGTCCTTAAGCCTTTTACTCGTATTCCCTCTGCCTTCTTTTCCGTGACACTCAACGCAGCGGTCTTTGAAAAGCTCTTTTCCTCTTTCTATGCTTTCATTTCCAGGCGAAACCTTTTCGCCGTAATCAAGGGAGGTTTTTTTTACAGGTTCTATTTTTCCGAATTTTTTAAGGTACTCAGCAATTAACGATACTTCGCTGTCACTTAGCACATCTTCCCACGCTGGCATTGAAGTGCCAGGAAGCCCGCGCTTTATGCTTAAAATAATATCCGCATCCGAGGCAAAGGGCTCGTCGTACGGGGTTGTTTTATATTTATAAATGCCGCTTGTGAAGTCCCTTGGCTTTGGCATCATGAACTTCGCGCCTGCCCCGTCGCCCTTGCCCTCTGCCCCGTGGCACACGCTGCAGTGCTTTACGTAAATCGCCTTTGCATCAGCGCCAAAGGAAGACGCCGGAAAAAGCGCGGCTAGCGAAAATAAAAACACTGCCGCTATGTTACGTAAAAACATCACAGCTTATGCTCCCTTGGCCTGTTGCCGGTATAATCATAGATAAAGAGCACTGCCTTCCAGACCTCTTCTTCTGTAAGTGTAGCCTCCCACGCGGGCATTGCGCTCTTATGCGGCATGGCCTCGATGGGAAGCCCCTGCCCGCCTTTTACAATCCTCCAGAACACGTAGGTCTCCTCGATCTGCGCAATCGTATCGCTTCCCTTGAAGGCAAGGGGCCTCGGGTCCATGGATGCGGCATACATGCCTTTACCGTCAAGCTTTGCGCCGTGGCAAAGCACGCAATTCACAAAATAGATATCACGCCCGGCCTCTACCAATGCCGCGAATTTGTCCTTGTCGGTCTTCTCTATTGCGCGTAGCGGATTTACAAGCGTCTTAAGTTCTATATCGCGGCCGTATGCCTTTATTACGGAAGGAGGAGGCGGATGCACGACACGCAGTTCCTTTGCAGCGCCTTCGAAGCGCCTTGCTGTCTTTAAATAAGCCGCAAACGAGAAAACAAGCGGCAGTATAAGCAGCACAACCACCTTCGCCGCGCCCTTTGAATACAGCGCGCGACCTATCCACCCAAAAAGTTCTTCCGTGCCACTGTCACTTACGGTCAATACCAAAATCGTAAGTATAAAAGTGAATATAACGTAGAGCTCTATAACGCTCGAAGGCACGGGGCTGCCGTAGAAAACGCCGGCAAGCTTTAGCGCAACGTACACGCCTATGGTCACGAGAGCGAGTTTTATTGGCGCTGTTATCTTCATCGCTTCACTATTGTCACAGTTTTATAACGTACTCGGCAACTGCCTTCAATTCGTCCTCGGTAAGAGAGGCCGGCGCCTTGGTCGCATCCGGCATGGGGCTTAGACCATCGGGGTTTGAAAAACCCGCCACCACATATAAGGAAGGCGCCCTCATGGACTCTATTGCGTAAGCTGCTACATCGCGCGCGCTTCCCTTATACGCCGCATCGTTTATCCTCGACTCTGCCAAGGCTGTAAAGCCCTTTAGAGACGGCGCCCTGCCGCCCGCCGCGTCGTGGCAAAGGGCGCACGCACCCCTGCCCTTATAAAGGCTTTCTCCAACGGACATTGGCGCGCTCCCCGCCACCTCGCCGCCGGCCTTTATGTCCGGCACATAGACCTCGCTAAAATACACATACAGCCCGATGGAGGCAAGTATGAAGATAAATATCTTTAGTGCATCACTCATCGCGCTTCCTGCCCATTGCAATAGAAAATAGAACGACCGTTATAAGCATAAATACGATTGTGCCGATAGACACAACGCGCGTTGCGTACTGTATGGACGGCGTAAAGGCCTCGACTGACGTATCCTTGTACACAGCGTACACATGCCAACCCTGCCTTATCGCAGAACGTATGAAGCCCATAAGTCCCATTAGCCAGGTAAAGCTCACTGCAAGAAGTACGAGCGCGTACTGGCTCCTTACCGGCGCTCTTCCCCATTCAACAGGGCCGACAACGGCTGCATTCTTAAAAATAATATAATCGAGCACAGAGACCGATATAAGCGCAACAAGTGTCGTCAAGACCTCTGGCACGCTGGAGGCAACCTTATACGAGCTGTCGGTAAAGTACCCGTAGTAAACGCCTACGAAGAATATATTTACGCACGCTGCGGCGATGATGGCAGCCTGGGCGGTCTTTAGCGCATCAGCCCTGGGATGCACGGAGTTAAGGTTGCTTCTTCTGTAGAGAAGAAAACTTATGAAGGTAAAAAGTATCATTATATTGACTGCGATGTTCTTTGCCGGCATCAGCCCAAGCGGCGCAATCAGCGGATGATACCTTGTACCCGCTGCCTTTATCTCGGCCCCTGTCATCTCAGGGGTGTGCGGGGTAAACCACACCATAAAAGAGACGGCGATTACGATTGCTATGTACTTTACGTACTTCGAGTAACGTTCATGCCCGGGGCATCTTGACATGGAAGTCCAGAGATAATAATTCGCGGCAAAGAATATCGCGCCTATAAGCACTGCCTGCACGATGAACATCCACCCAAACATCCCTCCCATGAGCATCATGCCCATCTCGGTGCTGTAGCGGTATATCTCGGCAGTTAGCCAGTAGCCTGCGAAAGGAAGCGGCAACAGCGCGGCTATGGCTATGAAGCTTCCGGTGTACCCCATCCAGTCGTAGTGCGCCCGGTCCTTACTCTCGGTGGCAGCTATAAAACGATAGGCCGCGTACGCGGCAAGCACAGAGCCGCCAAAAGAAATATTGGCGACAAAGCGGTGCAGGTTCATCGGATGCCAGAGAGGGTTATCGATTGCGCTCCAAAGGTTGCCGTTTAAAAACCCTTCCGGCGTAAGCCCGGCAGGCGTCATCATGAAAGTCGTCCACGCGTTGGCAACGAACATGATCGCTGTGCCGGCGATGTTCAGGGCAAGACCTATTAGCATGTGCGCCTTCTTCGAGCCGCCCTCCTGCATGGAATCCCACTTAAGGGCATAGACATAGAGAAGTGCAGCGTCGATGACGAATATGACGGCATAGACGTAAAATGTCGGAGAAAATATCTTTGTCATGTACCCCATGAACTTGGGGTAAAAGAAAAACAGCGCAGCGGCAAATATAACGCCCACTGCCACTGTCACAACATGCGCCGCAAGGCTTACGCGTATGAACTCGCGCGCCACCTTGTCGTAGCGACCATCTTTTCTCACGTATCCGACGACCTCGAGAATAAGGACGAATATGGGGACAGCGAGTATGAAGGCCGCAAACCAGAGGTGCGTCTGGGCAAGGAGCCATACTGTAACGCGCGGGCTAACGGGGCCAAGCGTATTATAATCCGCTGCACTGGCCTCTACGGCAACCAGGCAAAAAACCGCTGCAAAGACAACCGGCGTAATTATGGAAAGACCGCGGCGCACGTCTTATCCTCCGTAGAAAAAGCTCAGGCCAAAGGCCTTTAGTACCAGCGCATCAACGGCAACAAGGGCCGCAAGTGCGGCGCCAAACGCTATTGCAAATATAACGACCCTGCCCATAAAGACCGTCCTCTTGCTCCTCTTTTTCACAAAAACATCCTTATAATATCAAAATACAGCCTCGATATGTCTAAAAATTTTCCAGCATAATTCGTTTTTTGCCTGCCGACTTTTATGCTATCATTTATACATGAACTCGGAGAGAAAAAATCCACTCTCCACGGTGGACATAATAATCGAAGGCCCTGACGGCGCAATTGTTTTAATAAAGAGAAAAAACGCCCCGCCTGGCTGGGCGCTTCCCGGAGGGTTCGTTGACTACGGCGAATCGGTGGAAACAGCGGCGGTGCGCGAGGCAAAGGAAGAGACATCGCTCGAGGTAACCCTTATACGCCAGCTCCATACGTATTCCGCTCCCGAAAGAGACCCTCGCTTTCATACGATAAGCGTTGTCTTTTACGCAACGGCAAAAGGCACGCCCGTTGGCAAGGACGACGCGCTCGAGGCAAGGTTCTTTAAAAAAGACCGGCTGCCCTCACCCATTGCCTTTGACCACGCGGCCATAATCGAGGATTTTTTCAGATACAAGGCAACGGGCGAGGACGCTTACCTTCTTAAGAAGACGTGAGTTATGTTATGGCTACCACCCGTTTCAAAAGGACAAAGAAGGCGCTTCTCGCGTTTATAATAACAATAGTGGTCATAAACGCGTATTCCTATATTACGCGAGACACCTTTATCGTGCCAAAAAACATGACGCTCGAAGAAAAAATCAAACAAAAGATGCACCACCGAGGGGACGGCACTTTCCGTAACCCCTGGCTCACCGACTCGAGAAAAGGCTTTTTCGATTTCCTGAAATGGCAGTTCTCGAAAAACGCCTTTGAAGAAGAAAGGAAAAAGCCCTTTAACCTTTCAACAGTTGCAACCGACTTTGACACGCTAGAGAAAACAGGCTCTGATTATGCCGTATGGCTCGGGCACTCGACAGTGCTCATAAAGGCAGGGGGTAAGCGCATTATAACAGACCCCGTGTTCTTCGACGTCACGTTCTTTATAAAGCGGAAAGCTCCCTTCCCGGTCGAGCTTGATAAACTTCCAAAGATAGACTACGTGCTCATCTCGCACGGCCACTACGACCACCTTAGCACAAAAAGCATCGAATACCTCATAAGGCGCGACAATCCCGTGTTCGTCACTGCGAACGGATACAAAAAGTATTTCGAGAAACGCGGCACATCAAAAAATACGGTCATAGACTGGTTCGAGAGCTTTTCCTCCAGCGGAGTTAAGATAACGGCGCTGCCTTCCCAACACTGGTCAAAGCGCACGCTCACCGACAATAACAGAATGCAGTGGGCGTGCTTTCTTATCGAGGCAAACGGAAAGAAGATATTCTGGATTGGGGATTCGGGCTACTACGAAGGCTACAAGGAGCTTGGCGAAAAGTTTGGCCCTGTTGACGTGCTTTTTGCGCCAATCGGCGCGTACGAGCCAAGATGGTTCATGCAGCCCTATCACATGAACCCGGAGGAGGCCCACGAAGTTACAAAGGAACTCAAAGCAAAAATACTTATCCCCATACACTGGGGCACATTCGATTTAACGGACGAGCCGCTCTTTGCCCCTCCTGAACGCATAAAAGCAGCATTCCAATCAAATAACCCGGGGCCGGAAAATCTGAAGCTCCTTACCCCCGGAGAGCCGTTCATAATTAAATAAAGCTGAAATCTAAAACAGGGCAGGAGGCCAGCCAGCCCCTGCCCTGTCTCTTACAGGCGTATAAAAGGAAGGAGGTCCTTATTTTACGCCCTTTTTTCCATCCCGGCCGGTTGTACCGTTGCCTGGGACACGATGAGCTCGCCTTTGGCAACAATCTTGTGCCAAACGTTCTTTGGAGCAAGCACTACAACACCCGGTTCAAGGGCAAGCGTTTTCTCGCCGTTATCGTCGAGATAGAAAGTGCCCTTACCTTCGTGAACAAAAAATACCTGGTCGCCGTTTGGATGCCTGTGATAATCAAGCACCTGCCCGTCCTTGAAATAATACGTATCCTGGGCAAGGGCGTCGGTCTTTAGGTGTGTTACCTTGTTTACTGCATTATCCGTATAAACCTTCTTCTTTACTACATTCGCTTCCTGCATGTCTTCGTTACCTCCGTGTTGGTTTTGGATTATTTTGGTCTTATTTATCTTCAAACAAGGCAAAAAAATTTATCTATTACCCTACTAAATCGCTCACCTATATAATATAGACCAAAACATCCGCTTTGTCAACCCCCTCGGACTAAAATTCTTTAGTGCAAGAAAAAGTAAATAATCCAGCCGGTTACGGCAACATATATCCAGACCCCTGCGGTATAGGGCGCTATCCTTTTGTGCCTGTCGAATCTCTCTTTTAGCCCGAGATAGACCGTAACAGCAGCAAGCGGCATGTTGATTATGGAAAGTACGGTGTGCGACCAGAGTATGAAAAGGTATATGCCCCTATTGGGCCCTGCGTACCTCACAGGCGGATACATCGACGACTTTATGGTATACACGACGACAAAAAGCACTGCCAGCGCCGTTGCCGTAAGCATTGCAGCCTTGTGCCTTGTCTTTTGCCCCGAGAGTATGAAGCCCAGGCCGGTAAGTATGGAGAGCCCGCTTCCGCCTATAAGCGCGAGCCCAAGGTATGTGAGAATAGCTTCGGTACCCATTGCAGGGCATTATACCCTATCTCTTTGCTATGAAGTCAAGGGCAGAGACGGCGTTGTCCATAAAATAAGCGACTATAAGCACGGCCACCACATAAACCACAAGAAGAAGCCTGCCGTTACCCTTTTTTTCATTCGTATCGACTGTCATTTCTCTTGTTTCCATAAAAACCTCCGTTAGAAAGACTCTGTCATGTGTATTAAACCAGATCCGCCAGCAAAGCGGCAAAAAGCACCGAAAGATACACTATCGAAAATGCGAACACGAGCGGCGATTTTTCCTTTTTGGAGAAGAGGAAAAGCACAGACATCAAAACAAAGGCCGCGCCAAGGAACATCGCCGACACCATGTAAAAGGCCCCTGCCATGCCGATAACATACGGAAGCGCTGAGGCTGCGCCGAGAAAAGCCGTATAAACGAATATGCGCGTCTTGGAGGCCGCTATGCCCTTTGCAACCGGTATGACCGGTATGCCGGCCTTCTTGTACTGCTCTCTGTAAATCATTGCCAGACTTATTGCGTGCGGCTGTTGCCAGAGAGCTACAATTAAGAAAAGTATTGCTGCTGTCATATCCACAGTGCCGGTAGCAGCTGCGTAGCCTATGACAGGCGGCATAGCTCCTGCAAGCCCGCCGACCTGGTTTGCCCAGGCGCTTCTCCGCTTTAGTATGAGCGTGTAGAGAATAACATAGCCAAAAACACCGGCTGCGGTAGTTAAAGCAGCGGCAACATTCACAAACTCGTAGAGAAGCACAAGTGACAAAAACACGAGGACATAACCCGCTATAAGGACCTTTTCCGCTGACACAGCGCCCCTTGCAAGGGCGCGGCCCGAAGTCCTCTCCATAAGGCCGTCTATATCGCGGTCTATGTAGTTATTTAGCATGGCAGCACCTGCGGTGGCGCCGCCAAGCCCAATAAGACCAAATACTACGTGCAGCGCATCGAGGCCGGTAACGCCTCCGACGAACATCCCTGCAAAGGCAGCCACCAGCACGAGCCCGACTATGCCGGGCTTACAAAGCACTATCCAATCGGCAAAGGGAGAGAGCGCCGTCAAGGCGCCTATCGTCTCCTTCTTATAGCCGATGGCGTAGTTCTTCATAGGGCCTCGGCCCCCACGATGTGGCTTCGCTGTTCGGCCGCGGCCCCAGACCTCATAAGAAAGTACGGGGCCGACTTGTACGCGAGCCATCCCATAAGGAAAAACCCTGTTGCGCCGTGCAGTATAATGAACGGCAAAAACATGCTTGAGAACACTACTGCAGCGCCAAACGCGCCCTGAAGCACTATGAGGGCAATAGTAAAGAGAAGCCCTCTTGCGTTCGCTGACTTCTCCTTGCGCACAGAGCGCACAAAGAGCACCACTGCGAGCGCCAAGACGCTAAAGGCGACCGCGCGGTGCAACACCTGAAGCACTATCTTCTGGCTCATGATGTCAGGTATTATCGAGCCGTGGCAGAGCGGGAAGTCCGGGCACGCAAGTGTTGCGCTTGAGTACCTCACAAATATCCCCACAACGACCTGCATGAATATCGCCGTAAAGATGAGCGCGTACGCGCCTGTGCCGGCATCCTCGCCAAGGGGGCCGACGCTCCTTAACACAAATATAAGGAGCGTAAAGACCACCACGGCTATCAGTAGATGCGACGAAATAATGAGCACATGCGTGAAGCTCTCGAGAAGCGGGGCCTCGGTGTGCACGATAAGGCCGCCAAAGAGCACGGCGGCAACGAGCAGACCTCCAACACCGAGCATGAGGTAGAGCGAAGTTCCCTTATAGCTCTTCCATATCACGAAGGTGCTATAGAGTATAAGGAACCCGGTAAGGGCGCCAAGGAGACGGTGCCCCCACTCAAACCACACCTGCATCTCAAGGGGCGGTGCAACTGTGCCGTGGCAAAGCGGCCAATCCGGGCACCCGAGCCCCGAGCCCGTCGATGTAACGAACGTGCCCACTACCATCAGTATGTAAGCGCTGGCGACCGTTATGCCAAGCGCCATAAAGAGCTTTCTTGATTTGGATGTATCTGCGTTCATAACGAATCCTCCGCCTCTTAATTAACGTTACTCTGAGTAGTTATACGGCGTCCAGTCCTTGGAGAGTTTGGGAAGTTCCGGACCCCAGTTGCCGTGCGCAGGCGGCGTTTGCGGCGTCTGCCACTCAAGGGACTTCGAGCCCCACGGATTACCGGGAGCCTTCTTACCCGCTATTGCGCCGATTATCCAGTTAAGATAGATAATCACCGCTCCAAGGCCTATTATAAAGCCGCCAATCGTCATTAGCTGCTGATGCCCCACGAACTGGGAATAGAGCTCATAATCATAATACCTTCTCGGAAGCCCCTCGAGCCCGGGAATGAACATCGTAAAGAAGGTGATATTCACGCCTATGAAGCTCACAAAGAAACCTATCCAGCCCCACGTTTCGTTGTACATCTTCCCGGTCATCTTCGGGAATATGTAGTATACGGCCGCGAAGATGGCAAATGTCCCGGACACGGCCATGACGTAGTGGAAGTGCGCAGTCACGAACTGAGTATCCTGGAAGTTGATGTCAAGCGGAAGCATGGCAAGCGGAATACCTGTCAGGCCTCCGACAAGGAACAGGAATATGAACCCTATAGCGTAGAGCATAGGGGTCTTTACGGTTATAGCCCCCTTGTATAAAGTACCGACAAGGCTTATAACCATCAGGCCAACCGGCACGCTGATTAGAAGTGTCGTTACCATCTGCCCTACTCTTAACCAGTCGACAAGGCCGCTTGTGTAGAGGTGGTGCGCCCAAACCTCTCCGCTTATAAGCACTATTACCCAGATGCCGCCGTAGACCGCGACCTTATAGTTAAAGGGCCTGTTCTTTGCGAAGGTCGCCACTATCTCCATTATGATTGTAAAGAACGGCAGGAATATGACGTACACCGCAGGGTGCGAATAGAACCAGAAGAGGTTCTGGTATATAAGCACGTCTCCACCTGCTATGGCGCTAAAGAACTGCGTGCCGAGGTACTTATCGAAGGTCAGCATCGTCACCGCAGTGCCAAGCACCGGAACGAAGATGAGCTGTATTATGAAAGCGCCCATCGTGCCCCACACAAAGAGGTTCATCTGGTTCCATCCCATGCCCGGGGCCCTCATCTTGATGATTGTTGTGAGGAAGTTCACGCCTCCGGCTATGGACGAGAAGCCGATTAAAAGAACCGTAAATGTATAGAAGGCCGTGTTGCCAGGCGATACTATCGAATACGGCGGATACCCTGTCCACATAATATCTGGCGGGTCAGGGATGACGAATGTCAGGAGTGCGAGCACTATGCCCATGAAGAAGAGCCACACGCTAAGCGCATTAAGCCTCGGGAATGCAACGTCCCTTGCCCCTATCTGAAGCGGTATCAGGTAGTTTGCGAGGAACCCGGTAAGCGCGGGTATCTGGAAACCCAGAATCATCGCGGCTCCGTGGAAGTATAGCCACGTATTATATGCGCTGGGGTTATCGGTGATTGTCGGCCCCACGTTCCAGAGCTCGAGCCTTATCAGCACGGCCATGATGCCGGCCACTGCAAAAGCAGCGAGCGAACCTATGAGATACAGTATGCCGACCCTCTTGTGGTCGGTTGTAAATATCCATTCTTTCAGGCTAAAACCCTTTTTCTCGCTCATGACTTATTCCCCTCCTTTGACTCCGTCGCAGCAGGCTTGTGTTCCTCGAGCCACTTATCGAACTCTGCAGGCTCGAGCACCTTGACCTTGCCAAACATCTTACTGTGAAGCACTCCGCAGAACTCGGCGCATGTCATTATGAACTCGCCGTTTGCCTTTGGATAGAACCACATGTAAGTAATCCTGCCGGGCATGGCGTCTTCCTTAACCCTGTATTCCTGGATATAGAGGCTGTGCACAACGTCCGTGCTTTTCATCTTGAGCATGACGGGCTTACCCTTGGCAACAACGAGCTCGTTGTTCGTTTCCGCGCCGTTTGGATAACTGAATTGCCAGTTCCACATCGAGGCCGTCATGTTGATTTCGTAGCGCTCTGCCGGAACCTTTCTATAATCGTTAAACAGGTTCCATCCCTTTAGCGCGAGAAAGAAGTCGTCGGCCATGAATGCGAACGCCGGAATAAGCGCCCACCCAAGCATCATTCCGGTCGAGAGCTTTGGCGATTTTCCCACCGCCCCCTCGTGCTTTGCCCTGTACTTTATAAGGAGTATAATAACTATTAGTGCAACTATTACCCCTATAACGGTTATGTCTATCAGGGTGTGATGCCACAGCTTGTCCCAACCAGCAGCCGGGTCGTTGATTTTTTTTGCGACCCCGGCCTCCCCGTACTCGCCGGCCATGGCGACACCTGCCATAAACAACACGGCAAGCGGCGCAAAGGCCGCCGTAAGAAGTTTCTTCATATGCCCTCCTCCTTATTGCCTCTCTTTTTGAGTAATAAAGCGCCTATAACAAGCGACACGCCGAAAAAGAGCGATGCCGCACTTATGATGAGCGGATAGTTTAACGTATACTTTCCGCTCGAATAATTGTAGCTGTAGCAGCCGACCGTTATCATGTCGCTTATGTCCCTGAACTTGGAGCCTGTTTCCTTGCCGCTCTTTGCCTCGAGCACGGCAAGCTCCATATCCTTTGCGCCCGAATACGCGCCGTAGAGAACGCGCGTTATGCGCCCCTCGGGCGAAGCAACAATATACGCGCTCGGGTGGATAAAGAGCCTCTCCCGCGTTGACCAGTAAAAACGGTAACCGACGGAATCGGTGAACTTCTTTATGTCGCCGTTATCCTTGAACCGCGCAACCGTCCAGCCCTTGCCAAGCCCGTCGGAAAGCCCGAGCATGGAGGCAAAGTGAGTCATCTTCGAATCGGTATCTTCCTTATCGAACGACAGCGTAAGCACGCGGTAGTCTTCGCCTGCCCTGGTTCTCTTCAGGGATTCGAGCATCTTCGACAGCTCCCTGTTTAGAGTGGGGCACGCGCCTTCGCAGTCGTAATAAGAAAGAACGAGGATTAACGGTTTGCCGAGAAAGTCCTTGAGATTTAAGGCAGCGCCTTTCGAATCAACGAGAGCGTAATCGGCAATAACATTCGCGCCAAGGTACTTATCCTCGTCTATCATGAGCACGCCGGGGTCAAGGGTGGTCTTGCCGGGCTTCGGGCCAAACTCCGCCCAAGCCCTGGGTGCGCACGCGAAAAACAGCGCCGCTGCCAGAACCGACATCCCACCTATCCTCGTTGTCAAAGCCCTCATCGGAAGCCTACCCTCACCAGAAGTATATCTGCGTTACGACAAAGAACCAGATGATGTCTACAAAGTGCCAGTATATGCTGGCGCTCTTTGTGAATGTGTGGTGGATCTTGCCCTTTGCCGCAGCAAGCGCTACTGCTATAAAGGCGCATATTCCAACCAGCACGTGCGAGGCATGGAAGCCGGTAATCGAGAAAAACGATGTTGCATAGATATTGGTCTTCGGATAAAACCCTTCGCCAAAGAGGTTTGACCATTCCTTTGCCGAGAACCCGAGGAAAAATATGCCGAGTATGATGGTAATGATGAGCCAGCTCATGAACCCGGAATTATCGCCCTTTTCGAGCTTTGTCTCTGCCACGTGGATGGTAACGCTCGAGGCAAGAAGGATAACGGTCATTATGATTGGCACGAGTATTGGCATGTGCGCCGGTGTTCCCGGAGGCGGCCAGTTGCCGTCATAGGTTATCCTCGTTACCCAGTAGGCTGCGAAGAACCCGATGAATATGAAGGCCTCTGCCAAAATGAACCACGGCATTGCTACCGGCGTCAGCCCGACCTCTGTTTTGACGCTAACAGCCTCGCCTACCCAGCCTGCCACTCCGTAGACAGTTAGTATTACGCCTATACCGAATGAAAAAACCGCAAGCATCGGCATTTTGTAAACGAACTGAAATGCGAATGCCAGCGGTATGAGAAACAGTATACCGACGCTAATGATAAACGGGTATATACTTGTTTCCCAGTGCTGCTCTGATGCGTGATCGCTCATAGTGCACCTCCCTCTCCCTTCTGTGCTGCTGTTTTTATTGTTACTTCTGCTTCAATAAACGTCTCTACCTTGGTAATGCATCGGCTGTTAGCGCAAAACGGCAAACAAGATTAATGTAGTGCGTTTGTCCTAAATATCGCATAAGTATAGCAGACATTCTTGTCTTGTAAACCGATTATCTGCTTTTTGATTCTACAAGCCTGCCGCAGCCTGTTTAACGCGGCTGTCGTCGGCAAGCTTTTGAAAGCTGCAATTACGCAAATAGTCCAGGAACCTGTCCTGCGCATCGCGCCACACATCGTGCACAGGGCATCTTTTTTCGCGCGAGCAATAGCCTTTTCTTATAAGACAATCATTTAGGTTGATTGGCCCCTCCATTGCCTCGATTATCTCGAGCATGGAGATATCGCTTGCGCTCTTTATAAGAGCAAAGCCGCCGCCCGGGCCGCGCGTTGACTTTAGAAATCCTTTTTTGCAAAGCGTCTGGAAGATCTTGGCAAGATACGCCTTTGGCACTTCCTGTGCCTCGGCAATCTCCTCTATAAAGGAAATCTTACCAACAGGCTCAAGCGCAAGATGCAGTATTCCGCGTATGGCATACTCCGAGCCTCTGCTTAATCTGAACAATATTACCTCCCTGACACCTTTAAAGGCTAATTAAGACCTGTTTTATCTCAATTCCGGCTTTTTGTCAAGACCTTTTTACCCGTTTGGGCAAATACGCAGTACCATGCACTTGCAAAATGCCGCTACCTTATGGTAAAGTTGTGCCTCTTGCTTTTAAGGAGCTATGCGCGATGGCAATAACAAGAAAAGACGTAGAACATGTGGCAGTGCTTGCGAGGCTTGAGCTTACGGAAGAGGAAAAAGACCTCTACACAAAGCAGCTCGGACGAATTCTCGGGCACGTAGAAACCATCTCAAAGGCCGACACAAGTAGCGTTGCAAAACTCGGCACCAAGTCCACGGAGCGGCTCACTCCGCTTCGGCCAGACACAGTAGCCCCGTCCCTTGACAGGGATGCTGCGCTTGGAAACTCGCCCGAGAGCGCGGATGGATGCTTCAAGGTTCCAAAGGTTATAGAATAAAGCTGCTTACCTGCCTGAAAGTCCTTGACACCAAAGACAAGCAGGTATAGAATTAGCCAGATTCAAAAACGGATGCACGCGTGGAAGAGGGGTGAAAATCCCCCGCTGCCCCGCAGCCGTAAAGGGAACGAAAGCCCAAATCAACAGCCACTGCCAATAAAAGGCGGGAAGGCGGGCGAGTAGGAAGATAACGCATCATGCCCTGAGCCGGAATACCCGTGCATACGAAATCCTCGCGGGAGGTGTCCGGTGACACATACATTCCATTAAGAGCCCTAGCCGTTTCAAACGGGGCAACACGCAGCACAATCCACACACAAAAAAAACACTTAAGGAGCATCCATCATGTTTCGCGCATTTATTAATGTGCTCGTAATGGGCATTTTTCTATTCATATTCGCACTGCCGTTTAACGCGGCTGCGGAAGGCGAAGACCAAGGCACGGAAACACCGGCGGTTTCAAGCGAAGCAGCGGCAACCGAAGATAAGAAGGACGAAGAAGAACCCTCGGACGTAACCGTAACAGCCACAAGGAGCGAGGCCGAGGTAAATAAAATATCCGCGGACGCAACAGTCATAACAAAAGAGGACATAGAGGACTCGACTTCGAGGACCGTCCCGGATGTCCTCGAGGACACGCACGGAATAATAGTCAGGGACTTCTTTGGCATGGGCACGAAATCCACCGTCGACATGCGGGGCTTTGCCAGAGGGGTCAACACTGCCATCCTCGTAGACGGCAGAAAGGTTAACGCAATAGACCTAAGCGGCGTTGACTGGAACCTTATACAGCTCGAAAACGTCGAGAGAATAGAGGTTGTTCGCGGCACATCGAGCGTTCTCTACGGCGACAACGCGACATCGGGCGTAATAAACATCATCACCAAGAAACACAAACGCCCGGGCGCTCACCTTATTGCCGAGGGCTCTTACAGAAACGAACGTACGCTATTAGATGTCGGCGGCTCGAACGGAAGAACAGGGATAAACCTTAGCTTCCTCGATCGCAAAGAGGAAGGCTACCGCGAAAACAGCGACTTCGACTCAACGGACGTGAACGCCACACTCACCCACGACCTGACGGACAAACTGCACCTCGACCTCTTCGGCTCCTATCATAAAGATACGCAAGGGTATCCGGGGTATCTAAGCAAAGCGGAAGTGAAGGCGAACAGAACACAAACTCACTCCCCGCAAGACAGCGCGGATTACAAACAGAACGCAAAAGGAGCTGACCTTGCCTTCCAGGCAAGCCCCGGGACGGAACTTTCGCTCTCTTACGGCTCATCGGACCGCTCAACCGACAGCTCGATGTTTTTCACGGGCGGCGACACATGGAGCATGAACAGGGATACCACTACCGACGACATCAAGGTAAAGGCCGTATTCGAATCAACCTCGGCCCTCAGGAAAAATACGCTTACCATGGGTGCGGACTTCCAGAACGCCGAGGCAGAAGGCATATCGGAATACAATATGCCGCTATGGGCCTACATATCCACGACCGAATCCAAGGTATCCAAGGACGAAAACGCTGTTTATATGTATAATACGTTTAATGCAACTAAAGACCTCTCGATAGAAGCAGGCTACAGGCTAAACAGGACGCTTTTTAAGGACCGCATACACAATACCGACAACTTCGGTTCCGACACCATGGGGTTTGGCAAGAACCTCTTTGAGAATAACGCGGCAAAGGCAGGCGTGACATTCAACCACACAGAGGGCGGAAAACTCTTCGTAAGCTACGCAACAGGCTTCAGGCTGCCTACAACCGACGAGCTGTTTGCCTTCGACGGCACCATAGTGCCGCTAAAGCCGGAGAAAACAAAAACCATCGAGGCAGGCTTTGTGCAGCCCGTAACCGAAAACATATCGCTTGGCGTTACGGCATACAAAACCCGCTTGAAAAACGAACTCTACTACAACCCGTTTGCCAGGTACGACTCCTTCTGGATGATGTTTATCGGCGAGAACCAGAACCTCGACAAAACAATGCACGAAGGCATCGAAGGGCACATTACGGCAGAACTCCCCAAAAGGGTCAAACTAAACCTCAACTGGACATACATGAACGCAAAGTTCGAGTCCGGAACATACGCAGACATGAGCAACAACCACTGGAGAATAAAAGGCAACACCATACCGCTCATCCCCCGTAACAGCGGCAACGCAACGGCCGTAATAGCCGTAACTGATTCGCTGAAAGTCTCGGCTGCCGTGAACTATGTTGGCAAGAGATACTTTGACAGCGACAACAGCAATACGTCGAAAAAACTCGAGAGCTACTCAACCCTCGACTTAAAGCTCGACTACAAAAACGGGAACTTCGAGCTCTACGCCGGGGCTGACAACGTGTTTAGCGACGAACACTCCGAGTACGGCGTAAAGGGCTCGGCCGGACAGCTCGTGTACTACCCCTCGCCCGAGATAAGCCTCTACGGCGGAGCAAAAGTAAGGTTCTAAGCATTTCGCCGGCCCTTTACGCCGCTTTAAAGGGCCGGCGAAAACTTTTTGACAAAAAAACGTTCCTACAGGAAAAACACATGACGCCTCTCATAGAAAAAACACTGGCATCCATAAAGCCCGTTGACGAACAAAGCCTGGAAGCGGCAAGAAAAAGGCTCGATACCCTTACCAAACCCAAAGGCAGCCTCGGCCGCCTCGAGGACATTGCCGCGTCTATCGCCTCGATAAGACGCAACCCGAGGCCCGACAAGCTTAAAAAGGCCGTATTCACCTTCGCAGCCGACCACGGCGTTACAGGGGAAGGTGTTTCCGCCTACCCGAAGGAAGTAACGGCGCAGATGGTGCTTAACTTTATCGGCAACGGAGCCGCAATCAACGCCCTTGCAAGGGCCGCGTCCGCGCACCATGCGGTAATAGACGTCGGCGTTGACTACGACTTCGACAAAAGCGCGCCGATAGTTCACAAAAAAGTACTCAAGGGCACGAAGAACATGACAAAAGGCCCGGCAATGACGCGCGCGGAGGCCGAAAGATGCATCGAGGTTGGCATCGAAATGGCCGCCGAATACGCCGACAAAGGCTTCACTCTATACGGCACCGGAGAGATGGGCATAGGCAACACAACGGCATCGAGCGCCATCGCATCGCTCTATACCGGTTTTTCGGCAGCAGAGGTAACAGGCAGGGGCACAGGCATAGACGACGCCGTGCTCTTGAAAAAGATATCTGCCATAGAAAAAGCCATTATTGTAAACACCCCGGACAAAAACGACCCTGTCGGCGCGCTCGCAAAGATAGGCGGCGCGGAAATCGGCGCGATAACAGGGCTCTGTCTCGGGGCCGCGGCAAGAAATATCCCGGTCGTTGTGGACGGTTTCATCTCCGGCGCAGCGGCCCTCATAGCCTGCGCCATGAACCCTCATGTGAGAAAATACCTGCTGCACTCGCACCTCTCGGCTGAAAAAGGGCACGCTGCCGTGCTTCTAAAGCTCGGGGCAAAACCGATACTAGACCTCGGCATGAGGCTTGGCGAAGGCACCGGGGCGGCAGTTGCAATGCTCGTAATAGACGCTGCCATGGCAGCATACTCTGAAATGGCGACATTCGAGGATGCCGGCGTTGCCGGGAAAAATAACGAAACATCCGAAAAGGCAGTATGACGAAGGAAGCCGGACGCTTCACGTTCATAACAGGCGGCAGAAGAAGCGGCAAAAGCTCGCACGCGCTTGAACTTGCGAAAAAGACCGGAAAAAAGAAGCTCTTTATCGCAACCGCCATTGCCTACGACTCCGAGATGATGGAGCGCATCTCGCGCCATAAGAAAGAACGCGGCGCTGGGTGGCGCACCATCGAGGAGCCGGTCAAGGTGGCAAAGACCCTTAACGGGCTAAAGGGCTTCGACGTGGCCGTAATCGACTGTTTAACCCTCTGGCTCTTTAACATTACGCACGGAAGCGCTGCCTCGGACAATGCGATACTAAAGGAAATAAACGCGCTGGCCCTGGCGATAGAAAACTGCAAAACGCCGGTAATCGCAGTGTCGAACGAACTTGGCATGGGCGTCATACCGGAGGCAGCCTCCACGCGAAGGTTTACAGACCTTGCGGGGTTCATGAACCAGCGCATGGCAAAGAGCGCAGCAAACGCCGTTGCAATGATATCGGGCATACCGATGCAACTCAAGAAAACTTCGTAGGATAAAGGCACGTGCGCGCATTTTTTACTGCATTTCAATTTCTTACCATACTCAGGCCGTGGACGGGGCTTTCCCCTACTGCTACAGACACGGGGCGCTCTGTCATGTTTTTTCCGGCAGTAGGGATGCTCCTTGGCGCTCTATCGCTTGCATTGCATATGGCGGCATCTCCTGCGCTGCCGCCCGAGATAACAGCGGCGATCATTATTGCGCTCCTGTTCGTATTGACCGGGGCGCTGCACACAGACGGGTTCATGGACACGGTGGACGCGCTCGCAGGAGGCAGCACGCCGGAAGAGCGCCTTAAAATAATGAGAGACCCGGCAGCAGGAGCTATCGGCTCGGCCTCGGTTGCAATTCTCCTGCTCGTGAAATATTCGTGCATCCTTGTGCTTATAAAACAAAACTCGCTTGCCGCGTTATTTCTATTCCCTGCGGCAGGACGCTGGGCAATGGCGCTTCTTGCCTCGCTTGGCTCCTATGCCCGCGAAAACGGGCTCGGACTGCTGTTTTGCAAAAATTCGAAGGCAAACGCCGTTATCGCGTCGGCCATGATGCTTATACCGCTTATATATTTTTTCAAAGTCAAAGGAATAGTTTTTTTTATAGTCTGGATATTTTTCGTTGCCGCTCTGGCCGCGTTCTTTAGAAGAAAACTTGGCGGCGTAACAGGCGACGTGTTCGGGTTTGTCTCGGAAATCACAGAGGCCGCGTTCCTCGTTATTTGCGCGGCAAAAATTTAGGAACAAAAAAAGACATGGCAACCGGCAAACGCAAAAAAGTATTAATGGCCTGGAGCAGCGGCAAGGACAGCTCCATGGCCCTTGCACGGCTAAAGGCCGACGAAAACATAGAAGTGGTAGCGCTCCTTACAACCGTTAGCGAGGAGTATTCCAGAATCTGCATGCACGGCGTAAGGACCACGCTCCTTGAGGCCCAGGCAGCGGCAACAGGGCTGCCGCTTGAAAAAGTCCCGGTTTTGCCAAAGGCAGACAACGCGGCCTACGACGCCGTCATGCATAAAACGCTTTGCAAGTATAAAGACCTCGGAGTCGAAGCAGTTGCCTTCGGCGACCTTTTCCTCGAGGATATACGAAAATACCGCGAAGAGCGCCTTAGCCTTGCCGGGCTCCACGGGATATTCCCGCTCTGGGGCGAGGATACCACGGGGCTTTCACGAAGCTTTATAAAAAACGGCTTTAAGGCTATAATCACCTGCGTGGACACTAAGGCCTTGGATAAAAACTTCGCTGGCATGGATTACGGCGCCGCCTTCCTCGGCGCCCTGCCAAAGACCGTTGACCCGTGCGGAGAAAACGGCGAGTTCCACACATTCTGCTACTCGGGGCCGGTATTTTCGTGGCCAATCGAATTTACACACGGAGAAAGCGTTCTAAGAGACGACCGATTCTACTACCACGACCTGCTGGAGGCTCAACATGATTAAACGCGCTCTCGTAATACTCATACTGCTATTAACGCTCTTGACCGCAGAAAGTCAGGCTGACAAGGCTCAGAAAGCTCAGCGTATAGTATCGCTTGCGCCAAGCGTTACGGAAACGCTCTACGCGCTTGGCCTTGCCAATAACATCGTCGGCGTAACCGACTTTTGCAACTACCCTGAAGACGCAAAGCAAAAACCGAAAATCGGCGGCATGGCCAACCCGTCTCTCGAAGCGATAATAAGGGCAAAGCCCGATGTCGTAGTCCTTACCGAGGACGGCAACCCCAAGGAAATAAAGACGCGCCTCGATTCGCTCGGAATAAGGACGGTCGTAATAAAGGCCAGGCGGTTAAACGAACTGCCGGGCGAGATACGAAGGCTTGGCAAGGCCCTTGGCGCCGAAACCGCTGCAGCGAGGCTTACGACCGCACTCGAACTTCGCATACACGAGCTCGAAAAAAAGACATCGAGGCGCGGCCCGAAAAAGACCGCCATCTTCATCGTATGGCCGGAGCCCGTAATGACAGCCGGAGCAAACACGCTCCTAAACGACGCGATGATATCCCTTGGCCTCGACAACATCGCAAAGAACGCGAAGACCAATTACCCTGTGTTCTCGATAGAGGAAATAATACGCTCCTCGCCAGACATAATAATCATAGGCAGGGGCTCCGAGAATATAGAAGAAATGTCGAAGGGGCTTCTTAAAAAACTCGCCTCGACAAAGGCCGTCAAGGAAGGCCGCGTCTACTACGCGCCGGAATCGCTTCTTAGGCTTACGCCAAGGGCAATAGACGGCATGGAAGAACTCGATAAAATGATACACGCCAAAGAGGGCCGGTAATAATGAGCAAAAGGCGCGCAGCCTTCATATTCATAGCGCTTCCCGGGGCCGCGGCCTTTATTGCGCTCATCTGCTTCCCGGTCTTCATAAACCCGTTTAACCCTGACCCTGTATCGCAAGAAATACTTTTTTCAGTGCGGCTGCCGCGCGTTCTCACGGCAATTCTAATAGGAGCGTGCCTTGGCGCCTCCGGCGCAGTTCTCCAGGGAGTGCTAAGGAACCCGCTCGCGGACCCCTACATCCTCGGCATATCTAGCGGCGCTTCCTTCTTCGCCGCATTCGGACTGATCATTTCATCATCGCTTCTTGCCGCTCTCTCCGTAAACACGCTCGCCTTTATCGGCGCGGCACTTGTGTGCGTAATAGTCGGCTGGCTGGGCTCCAAGGGCGCGCGCATCGTGCCGGAAAGGCTTCTTCTCGCGGGCATAGGCACGGGGTTTATCTTCACGTCCGCGCTGATGCTTCTCTTAAGCGTATCAAGCGACCCTGGCTTACGACGCGCCCTTACATGGATATTCGGCGACCTCTCGGGCTCGGACTGGAACATGCTGCCCTACGCATTCGTCCTGATGGCCGCGGGGCTCGCGATAACGTTTACAAGGCTAAAGGCCCTTGACGCGTTGATCCTCGGCAACGAGCTCTGCCACAGCCTCGGGTTCTCGCCGTCGAAAGAACGGCTGTTATTTTTCGTCGCCGTATCCCTCATGACAGCGGCATCGGTGGCGCTTGGCGGGGTAATAGGGTTTATCGGGCTTCTCGTGCCTCATATCGTGCGGTTTTCCGGACACACGACGTCGAACGCCGTCGTGCCGTACTCCATGGCGCTTGGGGCAGCGCTCCTTACGGTCTCGGACACAGCGGCAAAAACCATAATCGCGCCAACGGAGCTTCCCTCCGGCATAATAACCGTGCTCATAGGGGCGCCGTACTTTCTCTACCTTTTACGAAAGAAGACGATGCTTGGCGACTAACGCGTTATGACAAAGACTTCGCTGGAACTTAAAAACATCCGCTTTTCCTACTCGGCAAACGAGCCGTTTATCGATTCTCTTTCCCTAAGCGTAAAGAGCGGCGCGATAACCGGACTGCTTGGCGTAAACGGCGCCGGAAAATCCACAGTGCTAAAGATCATGGCCGGTCTCGTACGGCCTCTCTCGGGCGCTGCGCTGATAGACGGCAGGGACGTGCACTCCTGTTCGCCAAAAGAACGCGCGCGGCTCGTAAGCTACCTTCCTCAGACAATGGACTTCGATGTGCCGTTCACGGTAGACGACCTTGTCAAGATGGGCGAGCAGGGGAATGCGGCAATAGGCACAGGCGAGGCATTGACGCTAACCGGCATCGCGCACAAACAGCATGCCTTTGTAAACGAACTTAGCGGCGGCGAAAGAAGGAGGGCCTTCCTTGCGATGCTGCTTAGGCAGGGCTCGAAAACGCTTTTACTTGACGAGCCTCTCGCCAACATCGACATAAAGTACCAGATAGAGTTCCTCGCGCTCCTTAAAAAAATATCGCATGAGCGCGGCGTAAGCGTTGTCATGGCGCTTCACGACCTGAACATCGCGGCGGCCTTTGACGAGCTTTTCATATTCAACAACGGAAAATTTGAGGCCTCGGGCTCTCCAAAAGAAACCCTTACCCCTAAAATAATTATGCAGGCATTCGGGGTTACAGTCGAATGCCTGCATAACATGATATTCGTCAAGACAAGCCCTGATACCTAACAGGGTATATCCGTACAGCTAGCGCTACTTCTGGCCGCCACCACCAGGGCCGCCTGGGCCACCGGGTGCGCCGCCCGGGGCGCCTTGACCGCCGCCAGGAGCACCGCTTGGTGCGCCACCGGGGCCACCGGGACCGCCAAGACCGCCAGGACCGCCAGGACCTTTACCGGGAGGGGCGTTAAACATGTTTTCGAGAATTATGAACTTAAGCGTATCCTTGCCGCCTACGGTCTTAAGAAGCTCTTCATTTCTCTTTGTGTTTTTTTCGTACGCCGTTTTTTTCACCTTTTCTATTCTCTCAACAAGGGCCTTTGCCTTTGCGTCGTCAACGCTTATAGTCCTGTCAGTCTGATTTACCGCTGCCCCGACATCGCGCCTTAAGGCAAAACTTTCGCTAATATCGATTTCGTACTTGTCGAGTATCGCTATAATCTTCTTTGCCTTATCCGAGCCGAACTCATCGGAGATGCGGGAGTTACGCTCCTTTATCGCATTCTCTTTCATTTCCTTTATTTTCTCGGGTGTGAGCTCTTGCTGCATCGCTGCCCCCGGCGGAGGCTGCTGCGGACGCTTGTCTCCGGCCCCGTTCTCAGCATAAGCAGCAGAACCTATTACCATAACCGCCAATGCCATAGCGGCTATGCCATATACCTTGGATAATTTCATGCAACCCTCCTTGTTTTTTTTAAATGACACTACCTACTGCAACATGACATTACGGCTATAAAAACCTGCCACAACAAACCCGTCATTTGGGTTGCGAAGCCGCGCCGCCCTGCTGAGGCTTGGTTCCAGGAGCCTTCGGAACGCGCGGTGGCGGAGGAGGAGCGGCTTTTTGCTTACTGCCAGCCTCTGTATTAATTCCCTGGCCGCCGGGAGGTTTACCAGGTCCGCCAAGAGGCTTACCCGGCCCGCCCTGCCGCCCAAAACCGGCAAGCAGCTCTTCCGTGCGTTGAACAAAACGTCTCTCGAATATCAGGAATTTTAGCATTTCCTTGGAAGAAAGGATATTTTTTATCTCGTCATGCCGCTTTTGCCTTAACTCAAAAGCCGCACGCTCCCTTGTCTCGTACTTTTTCAAAAACTCTTCGGCCTGCCCCCCGCTCACGCTGCCATCCTTTGCGGCATTGGCAACTTCGTTCTTGAATTCCAACGACTCGCGCATTTCAGCCTCAATAAGACCATCATACTTCGAAAGCACCTCAAAAAGCTTTGAAGCCTTGGACGAGCCCAGATCGAGCTCTTCCTTTATTTTCTTGTTACGCTCATCGACAATACGTTTTTTTAATTCACTGGCTTCCTTGGCCGGGTCGGCTCCCTCCCCGCCCTTCTGAGCCGGCTTGGTCGCAGACTGCTTATCCGCCAAAGCATCCATGCTGCCGAAAAATACCGCGAATACGAATACCGCTCCAAAAGATACAGCTACCTTCTTAAACCCGTTCATACACTGACCCTCCTTGCACCGATATATTATCGTGCAAAGCGGCGCGTTAATCAAGAATTTTTCAACGGCCTACCAGCCGCGCGGGGGCTTTAAGAAATCCCCGCCGCCTCCGCCCTGAGGCCCTCCGCCCATCGGCGGTTTTGCACCTCCCTTAGGCCCGCCGGCGGCCGGAGGCCTGCGGCCTTCTCTGTCTCCTTCGGGGCCGCGGCCAGCTCCGGGACCTTCCCCTGCCTCACCGCGCTTGTCGGCAAATTCCTTCATACGCTGCATGAAACGCTTCTCCATTATCATGAACTTTAGCATTTCTTTTGATGTGAGAATGGCCTTTATTTCATCGTGCTTTTTCTGGCGCGTGTCGCAGACGGATTTCTCCCTTTCCGCGAGTTTTTTCACTATCTCGGCGGCCTTTTCTTCGCTTATATTGCCGCTCTTTAGCGCAGCCGAGACCTCGTCCTTGAACTTCATGCCCGAGCGGATATCCTCATCAATTATAGCGTCGTACTTCGTAAGCACTGTAAAGAGCTTTGCGGCCTTTTCATCGGTAAGCTTTAGCTCCTCTTTCATCCGCTTATTTCTCTCCTCGAGTATGCGCTTTTTCACCTCAGCCGCCTTGGCCGGGTCAAATTGCCCGCCTTCCTTTGGCCCATTGCCTCCGGGCCCTGCGCCCTTTGAATAATCATTACCTCGTAGCGCCTTTTTAGGCCCGTCATCCGCCATGGAGCCGCTCGGCATAACAATGACCGCTGCCAATATCAAACACATGAATATAGCTGCCTTTGTAAAAAATCTCATTTTCCAACCCTCCGTGAAATTATAGCGGCTGCGCACTGCGGCATCAATCAAGAAGCCGTCCCATTGTCCTGACATCCGCGTATACGTTATCCAGTTCCTTTTCGCCAAGCCCGGGCGGCAGAGCGTAACGCTCGTTGTCGCTGGAGGCAAAGAACTCATCTATCTCGTCCTCGTCAAATGTTATGGCGTCGCTACTTGCAACAGTATCCGTTGTTTGGGCCGGTAAAGAGCCGCCTGTATCGCTGCTAACGGTCGTTTTGTTCCCTGTATTATAAAAAAGCGCGGCAAAGGCAATTACGGCAACAGCTGCCACAGGCGCAAATTTCCTGAAAACAAAACTTCTTCTCTCCCTGGACTTACGGCTCAAATCGCCTACTTCCCTTCTAACCGCCACGGTAAGCCCGACAAACTTCCCGATTCCAGGCAAAGCGACACGAGAATCAGCTGCATCCTGCTTAAGAGAGCCAAATACTGCCTTTAACTCCTTAAGTTCGCTTTTACACGAAGCGCAGCCGTCTATGTGGCGCCTAAGTGCATCAAGAAGCGCGGCATCGGCCAGGGCGCCGTCAACGATATCTATCAACAATCCTTTTTCCCTTATGTCTTTACAGTCCATATGCCTACCCCGTTCGATTCCGCTTTATGTGCCGGCGCGCCTGCTCCGTGCAAAACGCGCCGGCATCATAGTTATCTTTATCTGCGACCTGCCGCAGGCCTCGAGCCTTTGCCTGCTCCGCCCATCTTAGCACCTGCCGGAGGACCTGCCTTGCGACCGCTATTTAAAGCACCCTTTGGAGCCCCGGCCTGTGAGTTTCCATTACCTGCCTTCTGGACACCGTCAACAGGGCCGACCCTACGGCCTTCGCCGCCATTTTCACCGTTAGAAGGAGGGCCAACCTTACGGCCCTCTCCACCCTTTTCACCGTCAGCAGGAGGACCCACCTTACGACCTTCTCCACCCTTTGCACCATCAGCAGGCGGACCGACCTTACGGCCCTCGCCACTCTTTTCACCGTCAGCAGGAGGACCCACCTTGCGACCTTCTCCACCCTTTGCACCGTCAGAAGGCGGGCCAACCTTACGGCCCTCGCCACTCTTTTCGCCGTCAGCAGGCGGAAGCGGCGGCTTTACTGCATCCTTCAGAGCACCAGGGGGCGGAGGAGGCGGAAGTTTCTTTACGCCGTCCTTCGAAGCATCTCCTGAAGGAGGGCCTACCTTACGGCCTTCGCCACTCTTTTCGCCGTCAGCAGGAGGGCCTACCTTACGGCCTTCGTCAGACGCATTCACTGAAGATGACGAAGCATTGCCCTCGGACTCGGCCATAACCGTGCCGGTCATGCCAAAGATAACCGCGGCAGCAATCATAGATACAAGCACAGCAAACCTTTTTAAACCGTCCACGACATTCCTCCTTAGTTTTGAGATTAACGACGTCTGCTACACTTTCACTTCAAAGTCCGAAATCACTTCCTATCTTTTTTCTTAGCGACGCTAACGCGTGGTGCATGTTCGCCTTTACCGTGCCAAGCGGACATTCAAGCGTGTCCGCAATTTCCGAATAACTCAAGTCCTCGTATATGCGCATTACAACCGTCATCCTCTGCTTCCAGGGAAGTTCGTCCACAGCCCGCTTAAGTATCCTGTTTCTTTCCCCCTTGATAAGCTCTTCGGGCGGCGTTGACGCTGCTAAGGCCCCGAGGCTCTCGAAATCTTCGACCGTTACGGCCTCCCTTCCCCTTGCCTCGATGTGGTTCAAGCTCGCGTTCACGGCGATGCGATAAAGCCATGTCTTGAAGCTCGACCTCCATTCGAACCCTGAGGCATTAAGAAAGACCTGCACAAACACCTTTTGGCAAACATCGAGGGAGTCAGCCTCATTCCCGACCGTTTTGTATACAAAGGCATAGAGCCTTGCACGATACCTCTCGATGAGCGCGGCAAATGCCGCCTCGTCGCCTGTGCGGACGTAGCTATCAAGAAGCTCCCTGTCGTTAATGCCGCTCATCAAAAAAGAACCTCTGAACCGTCCCCGGCCATACTCTGCCTTTATCTGATATATAGACAGACGCCGTGGGTAAAAGGTTTAATGGTTTTTAAAAAATAAATCGACACAATGCGCTTTCGCATATTATACTACTCTATTGGCAAATTGCACAAAACATTGCCATATGGACCAGGACGATGACAGAACCTTTGACAGAACAGGCGAAATCCAGATATATTTTGACAGGTTACGTGCTAACTGCCGTATCCTCCGTGACATTTTCTGCAAAGAGCATACTTGCAAAGTACATCTACGCATATAACGTAACGCCGGAAACACTTCTTGCGCTTCGTTTTATAATGGCGCTGCCGTTCTTTTATATACTCATGTACTTCATGCCATCAGAGAAGGTCGGCAGACGCGACCTCCTCTATCTAATGGCAAGCGGGCTCCTTGGCGTCTACATAGCAGCGATGACGGACTTTCACGGGCTTCTGTATATAGATGCAACACTTGAGCGCATCATCCTCTACACCTACCCGGCGATGGTCATTATAATAACCGCGGTGTTTTTGAAGGAAGGTATCGACAAGAGTAAGATTATAGCAATCGCGCTCACGTACCTGGGCCTTGCCTTTGCACTGAAGGTCTTTAGCGGCGGCTTATCAGGGCACCTTTTTGGCGCGGCCCTCGTGCTGATATCGGCAACCGTTTATTCCGGAAGCTACGTGCTAACGCAGGTCGTAAGCTTGAGGGTATCGCCTGTGAAGGTAGCTGCATACACGACCACAACGGCAACGTGTGCGTTCCTGGCAACATGGCGCTTCGAGGCATTCCCAACAGAACCTAACGCATGGTGGCTAATCTTCGCCGTTGCGTTCTTCTCGACCTTCATACCGTTTATAACGCTTGCCGTTGGCATCAAGCGCATAGGCGCAAGCAAGGCCGCCATAACGAGCACCGTCGGCCCGGTTGCAACGGCAATTGCTGCGGCGCTCCTTCTTAACGAGGAGATGACACTCTCACAGCTCTTTGGCATGGCTCTCGTAATACTCGGGGTGTTCATAATATCGATAAAGAAAGCGCCAATTAAGGATTGTAAAATACCCCGATAGTCTTTATAATAAAGGCTAAAATTCGACAACAGGGCATACAAAAAATGGACATAACAACCCTTACGCTAAACGAACTCTCAAAGGCCCTCTCGGAGAAAAAAATATCTTCCGTAGAGGCCACAAAGGCATACCTAAAAAGGATAGAAGACGTCGAGCCCAAGGTAGCAGCCTTCATGACCGTTACCAGGGAAGAAGCACTAAAACAGGCTGAGGCAGCTGATAAGCGCATAAAGGACGGTTCATTAACCCCGCTTACAGGTGTACCCGTAGCGTTAAAAGACATCTTTTGCACCAAGGGCATAGAAACAACGTGCTCGTCGAAAATTCTCAAAGGATTTATCCCGCCATACGACGCAACTGTTGTAGAAAAGCTGAAGGCAGCCGGTGCGGTAATACTTGGCAAATTGAACATGGACGAGTTCGCAATGGGCTCATCGACCGAGAACTCGGCATACAAGCAGACAAAGAACCCGTGGGATACTTCGCGTGTTCCCGGAGGCTCGAGCGGCGGAAGCGCTGCATCCGTTGCCGCCAACGAATGCGCCTTCAGCCTCGGCACGGACACAGGAGGCTCGATACGGCAGCCTGCTTCACTTTGCGGCGTTATCGGGTTAAAGCCCACTTACGGGCGCGTGTCACGGTACGGCATGATAGCATTCGCCTCGTCGCTTGACCAGGCAGGGCCGCTCACAAAAGACGTGCTCGACTCGGCCATCGTGCTAAACGCAATCGCAGGCTACGACAAACGCGATTCGACGTCGATAAAATCCGACGTCCCGGATTATACCGAAGGCATCGACGCCTCCATAAAGGGCCTGAAAATCGGCATACCGAAGGAATACTTCGTCAAAGGGCTCGACAAGGAAGTAGAGGCATCGATAACGAACGCAATAGACTTCTATAAAAAATCCGGCACAGAGATTGTCGACATAACGCTTCCTCACACAGAGTATGCCGTAAGCGTGTACTACGTAATCGCAACGGCAGAGGCATCGAGCAACCTCGCAAGGTATGACGGAGTCCGCTACGGGCAGCGCGAGAAAACAGAGGGCGGGCTCGTTGACATGTACAGAAAGACGCGCGACGCGCATTTTGGCAAGGAAGTAAAGCGCCGCATAATGCTTGGCACCTACGTCCTCTCGGCCGGGTACTACGACGCGTATTATAAAAAGGCCGAGGACGTTCGAACACTCATCACAAGCGACTTTACCGAGGCATTCAAAAAGTGCGACGTAATACTTACGCCCACTTCTCCGACAGCGGCCTTTAAGTTCGGCGAAAAAACCGAAGACCCGCTTACGATGTATCTATCCGACATATTCACCATATCGTGCAACCTTGCAGGCATCCCCGGAATCTCGGTGCCTTCCGGGCTTACGAACGACAATCTGCCAATCGGGCTTCAGCTCCTTGGAAAACATCTGGACGAAAAGACCATACTGAAGGCCGCATACGCATTCGAAAAAGAAGCAGGGTTCAAAGGCAAAAGGCCCAAACTGTAGAACAGGGAACAATGGTAGAGACGAAGAAAAAACTTTTACTCATACTCCCAAGAGGCGACAGGTCGTACTTTGGCGGAGTATCGAAGTCCGGCAAGGCAGGGTTCATACGCCTTGCGCTCCCTACCCTTGCGGCCATCACGCCAAAAGACTGGGAAGTCGAAATACACGACGCTCGCGTAAAGGACATAGACTTTAACGTGAAGCCCGACCTCGTTGGCATAACCGGCTTTACCTCAGAGATACCGCACGCGTACTCGGTGGCAGACGGATTCAGGAAAAAAGGCGTAAAGGTCATTATGGGCGGCGTGCACGCATCAGCGCTTCCCGAAGAAGCGCTTACGCACGCAGATAGCGTTGTAATCGGCGAGGCGGAGCTTGTGTGGGAGAGCCTTTTAAAAGACCTCGAAAAGGGAGAGCTCAAGCCCACATACAAGGCCGAGAAGATGGCGGACATGGGCGGCTACCCGTTCCCGAAAAGGGAGCTCCTGAATAGAAGCATGTACACCTCCGGCTTTAACTCTCTTCAGGCGACACGCGGCTGCCCGTTCGACTGCGGCTACTGCGCTGTGACGGCGTTCTTTGGCCACAAGTTCCGCACCCGTCCGATACCCGAGGTACTGGAGGAGATATCGCGCTTCGACACGCGTAACTTCTTCTTTCTCGACGACAACATCATCGGGCATCCGAAGTACGCAAAGGAACTCTTTCATGCCCTTATCCCCATGAAACGCACCTGGGGCTCGCAGGCCTCGATAACGCTTGCACGGGACGAAGAACTCCTTAACCTGTACGCCAAGTGCGGCGGACAGTACGCGTTCATAGGGCTCGAGAGCCTATCGGAGGCTAATCTAAAGAACGTCAATAAGAGCTGGAACTCGCCGGCAAAGTACAAAGAGGCAATCGGGAAGATACACGACGCAGGGATAAACGTCATCGCAAGCTTTGTCTTCGGCCTCGATAACGACGATAAAAACGTCTTTCGTAATACCTTCGAGTTCGTTATGGACAATAACATCGCTGCAGCGCAGTTTCACATACTAACCCCTCTTCCTGGCACGCGCCTCTATGCCGAGCTCGAAAATGAAGGCCGCATAACCGACAGGGACTGGGCCAAGTACCATACTGGCGAGGTGGTGTTCAAGCCAAAGACAATGACTGCCGAGGAACTACAGAACGGCTACTACTGGATATACAAAGAGACCTACAGGATGAAAAACATTCTAAAGCGCTGCATAAGGCGGCCGGTTGGGCTTCCCTACAGGATAGGCGCGAACATCAGCTACAGAAAAAAGGCAAAGAAAATGCCTGAAGTGCAAATATACTCCTACTAAGAGGAGCATTACATGAAGTACGAACCTGTAATAGGGCTTGAGATCCACGCCCAGCTAAAGACCAACACAAAGCTCTTTTGCCCGTGCTCCATAAAATTCGGCGCAGGGCCAAACACCCAGACCTGCCCCGTGTGCCTCGGGATGCCGGGGGTGCTGCCGGTGTTAAACGAGACCGCGGTAAGGTTCGCGGTCATGATGGCGCATGCGATAAACTCAACCGTAAACCCGGAAAGCGTTTTCGCCAGAAAAAACTACTTCTACCCCGACCTCCCAAAGGGCTACCAGATATCCCAGTACGACAAGCCGCTTTGCGAGAGAGGCTATCTGGACATCGAAACAAAGGACGGGGTCAAGAGAATAGGCATAACGAGGATACACATGGAGGAGGACGCGGGAAAGCTCCTTCACGGCGAGTCGTCGTCGGATGTGAACTCGAGCCTCGTTGACTTAAACAGGGCGGGCACGCCGCTAATCGAGATAGTAAGCGAGCCGGATATCCGCAACTCGGAAGAGGCGAGCGCGTACTTTAAATCGATTCGCGACATACTTCTCTATTTAGACATCTCTGACGGCAACATGCAGGAAGGAAGCCTAAGGTGCGACGCAAACGTATCGGTTCGCCCGGTTGGAGAGAAAAAGTTCGGCACAAGAACCGAGCTTAAGAACATAAACTCCTTTAAGTTCCTAAGAGACGCAATCGAATACGAGATAGAACGGCAAATCAACGCCATCGAGGACGGCGAAAGGATAGTTCAGGAGACAAGGCTATTTGACCCGGCAAGCGGCAAGACAAGGACAATGCGGTCAAAGGAAGAGGCTCACGACTACAGGTACTTCCCTGAGCCGGACCTAAAGCCCCTTATTATAGACGAAAAAGAAATCGCGCGCCTTAAGGAAACCCTACCCACCCTTCCGGCGCAAATGAAAGAGAAGTTCGTAAACGCATATGGACTATCTTCTTATGATGCTGGGGTTCTAACCTCATCAAAAGCTGTTGCCGACTTCTATGAGCAATCTGCATCGTGTGCAGTTAGCTTAAGCGATTCACTTCAAATAAAGCCAAAGACCATATCTAACTGGATTACAGGAGAACAACTCAGGCTCTTAAACGAAAAAAACCTCGATATTTCCGAGAGTAAAGTCAAACCAACGGACCTTATAGAGCTAATAGCCATGGTCGAAAAAGGCGAAATAAACCAGAAAACAGGCAAAGAGGTCTTCGAGGAAATGTTTACGAGCGGCAAAAAAGCTGCTATAATAGTAAAGGAAAAGGGCGCTGGCCAGATATCGGACTCTGGCGCCATAGAAAAAGCGGTCGACGACGTAATAGCAAAGAACCCGAACGAGGCAAAGCGTTTCAAGGAAGGCGAAGAAAAGCTCCTTAGCTTCTTCGTCGGACAGATAATGAAGGCCATGAAGGGCAGGGCAAACCCGCAGACCGCTACAGACGTTCTAAAAAAGAAACTCCTTGGATAATGCGATGAACAACAAATGGAACGACAGCCTGGCAGTAGGACACGGCGACATAGACGAGCAGCATAAGGCGCTATTCGAGCAGTTTGCAAAACTCAAGGCGGCAATAGACTCAAAAGCGCCAAATGAAGTTCTTAGCGAAACCCTTTCCTTTATCGGCGACTACGTGGCAAAACACTTCGAGACCGAAGAAACGCTCATGGAAAAGCACGGGTACCCGGACATAATGACGCACAAGGCCGAGCACATGGCGTTTCGCGCCATGTATAAGCAGCACAAGAAAAACGTCGATTCGGGGAACATCCAGAGCGGACAGGCCACCATCATCTACACATGGCTCGTGCACTGGCTAAACGAGCACATCGGCAAGACAGATAAATCCCTTGGCGAGTTCGTAAGCAAAAAGGCCGGCTAAAACCTACCCCTTGTACCCGTTGGTAATCGGCATCCTTCTATCCCTGCCAAACGCCTTTGGCGTTATCTTTATCCCGGGCGGGGCCTGACGCCTCTTGTACTCGCTTAAATCAACCATCTTAACGACTTTTCTGACAAGCCCCTCGCCGTAGCCGTCCTTTACGATGTCTGCGATACACCTGTCATTCTCAACATATTCTCTTAGTATTTCGTCGAGAACGTCGTAGGGCGGCAGCGTGTCCTGGTCTGTCTGATTCGGGCGAAGCTCGGCGGTCGGGGCCTTTGTAAGCACGTTTAAAGGTATAAGCTCTTCGCCCGATACCTGATTTATATGCTCCGAAAGGCCGTAGACCATCGTCTTTGGCACGTCCTTTATGGCAGCAAACCCGCCTGCCATGTCGCCGTAGAGAGTGCAGTAGCCAACCCCTGTTTCGCTCTTATTACCTGTAGTGAGGACAAGAAAGCCGAACTTGTTGCTTAGCGCCATGAGCACGTTGCCGCGCACCCTTGCCTGCAGGTTTTCCTCGGTAACATCGGCCTTCCTTCCTTTGAAGCTCGGCTTAAGCGTTTTAAGGTACGACGAATACACCTTGTCTATCGGTATGACCTTGAACTCGATTTCCAGATTCCTTGCAAGCTCTCTTGCGTCCTTAAGGCTTTCCTTTGACGAATACCTGGAAGGCATGAACACGCCAAGCACGTTCTTTTTCCCGACTGCATCGGAGGCAAGGCACGCCACAAGGGCCGAGTCTATGCCGCCCGATAGCCCGATGACGCACTTTTTAAAACCGTTTTTACGCACATAGTCGCGTATGCCAAGCGTAAGCGCGCGGCGCACCTCTTCCATCTCTGAAATATTTTCCTCGCTCTCCTGTCTCACAGGAGGCTTTTTTACAGCCTTTGACAAAGCGCCGAGACTTACAGTTGAAACGCGTTTTTTCTTCGATGTGCCTCCTTTTAAAAACGCACTGCCCTTCACCATCCACTTCTCTATATCGTAGATAAGAAAGTCTTCCTCGAACGCGCGCGCGCGCACATCCACTATTCCCCTTGCGTTCACGACCATACTCCTGCCGTCGAACACAAGCTCGTCCTGGCCTCCGACACTGTTTACGTATACGATAACAGCGCCGGTCTCCCTTGCCCTTACGGCAAGGAGCTCCTCTCTCTCATCGTGCTTGCCAAAATGGTAGGGCGAGGCGTTTATGTTGACTATCACCCTTGCCCCGGAAGTAGCCTCGGCAATGGCCGGGCCGTCCGCGCTCCAGATGTCCTCGCAGATACCAAGCCCAAGCGTTACGCCCCCGATCCTTGCGTTAAGCGGCGCGCTTCCCGGCATAAAATATCTCTTTTCGTCGAACACGCCGTAATTGGGAAGATGCATCTTTCTGTAGACGCCCCTTACCCTGCCTCCGCTAACGAGCGAAGCGGCATTGTAGATGCCGCCCTTAAAAGAATCGGCAAACCCAATGATTGCGGAAATCCCCTTGATTGAGCGGGCTACGCGCTCCATCACCTTGACGTTTTTTTCTATGAAACCGGGTTTCAAAAGAAGGTCTTCGGGCGGATATCCTGTTACGGCAAGCTCCGGGAATACCACAAGGTCAACGCCTGCCTTCATGGCGAGACGTGAGTAACGCAGTATTTTTTCGGCGTTTTCGTCGATTGCGCCGACAGTTGAATTTATCTGTGCAAGACCGATACGCAGCAGGGCCATGCACAAAGATTAGCAAATGCCGGCCTGATTGTAAAGAAGCGCGTCAACATCGCGATTTAAAATGGTTTTAAGGCACACAAAGCGCCAAACTGAAACCCAGGATGTAAAAAAACCTTTACAAACCTCTACCGGAAAACTATAATCAAGACTTCACCCTTAAAAGGCAGCTATGTTATGCCGACCAAAGGCAAAACAAAAACCGAACCAACCGCGAAGACGCTTCTAAGAGAAATAGAAGCTCTACGGGAAAAGCTCGCCAAGGCCGAACAAAGCAAAAAAAAGGACATCATAAACCAGGTCGCTCACGGCATTGCCGGCGCAAAGGGCGACACGCTTTTTCAATCCCTCGTAAAATACCTCACAAAAACGCTTAACGTCGAATACGCCTTCATAGGCGAACTTGCCCCGGACAGACGCTCCATAGAGACGATAGCGCTTTGCCGCTTAGACAAGATAATAGACAACATCACCTACGACCTTAGCGACACGCCCTGCCACACCGTGCTGCCCGATAAAAAACCCGACGCATCCGCTATCGAAAGCTGCGTGTACGCAGACTCCGTGCAGGAGAACTTTCCCAAGGACGAGCTCCTAACCAAACTGAATATCAAAAGCTACGCAGGAATTCCTCTTGTCGACAGCAGAAGCCGCCTCATAGGCATACTCGTTGTCCTCGACACAAAGCCCATGGCCGATACCTCGCGCATAAAAGGGCTCTTAAAGATACTTTCCGGAAGGGCCTCGACCGAGCTCCAGAGGGTCAGGATAGAAAAACGCTTTCGAGATAACGAGCGGCTCCTTGCCGAGGCGCAAAGGATCGCAAAGATAGGCAGCTGGGAATGGGACCTGCCAAAGGACAAGATGCGCTGGTCCGAGGAAACGGCGCGCATATTCAAGCTTCCGAGGTCGGGCGAATGGACCGACTACGAGACGTTTCTAAGGCACGTGCACTACGAGGACAAGAACGCTGTCAAGAAGGCCCTGGCCGTTGCAATAGATGAAAACAAACCCGTTGAGCTTGAGAGCAAAGTGTTCCTTAACGACGGCACCGAGCGAATTGTCATAGAAAAAGCCGAAATATTTTACGACAAAAGAAAACGCCCGTACCGCGTTGCCGGCACTGTGCGCGACATAACAGAAGAAAAGGTCCAGGCAGCAGAAGTGCTCAAGGCCCAGCGTCTCGAAAGTATCGGCATCCTTGCCGGAGGGCTTGCGCACGACTTTTCTAACCTTCTTTGCACCATCATCGGCTCCATAGAGGCAGCGCGGCCTGGCATAAACGCCGAAGCACGCGAGATACTCGAACTCGCCACAAAGGCCGCGGAAGAGGCAAACGGGCTTTGTAAGCAGCTCATAGCCTTTGTCAAGGGCTCGCCTGAAACAAAGGAAACCTTCGGCCTCAAAACCCTTATAGAGGACACTGCGGCCTTTTCTCTTGCCGGCACAAGTGTCACGCTTAAAACAAAACTCTGCGCGGGCCTCTGGTCGGTGGTTGCCAACAAATCCCAGATAAGCCAGGTAATGATAAACCTCCTCATAAACGCATCGCAGAGCATGCCTGAGGGCGGAGACATAGCGATAACTGCAGAGAATATTGTGCTTGATAACGGGAATCCGAAGGAACTTAGCCCCGGCAACTACGTCAGTGTGCGCGTTAGCGACACCGGCCCTGGCATACCCGAGGTCATACTTAAAAAGATATTCACCACGTACTTCACTACCAAGAAAAAAGGCAGCGGCATCGGGCTCGCCACCTGCAAAACCGTCATAGAAAAACACGGCGGAACAATCGAGGTCGAATCAACGCCTGGAAGCGGCACGGCGTTCACGTTCTTTGTCCCCGCATCTCTGGAGGCATCAAACCAGCCGCAGCAGGCGCAAACGGAATCCATCCACAGGGAAAATAAAAAAGTGCTTATCATGGACGACGACGCAAGGATAAGAAGCGTTATGAAGAAGATGCTCTCGGCAATGGGGTATGAGAGCGTGCTCACGGCAAACGGCGAGGAGGCCGTCCGCACCTACAAGGAAGCCCTCTCGAAGGAAAAATTCGGGGCCGTAATCATGGACCTTACGGTAACCGGCGGCATGGGCGGCGAAGAGGCAATGAATAAGATAACGGACATCGACCCGTCGGCAAAGATAATACTTTCGAGCGGATATGCGGACGAACTTACACGCAAGAGATACAGCGAAAACGCAAGCCCGCATGCCGTGCTTCCCAAACCGTTTGGCATGGCAGAGCTTGCGCGCGTGTTAACGGAGATACTTGGCCAGGCAAGGCTTTCCTAAAGTCCTTTCAGGCTCTCGTCGACGGCCTTAAGGGTTTTCTTAACATCGTCTGCCGAATGCGTAAGCCCCACAAACGCTGCCTCGAACTGCGAGGGCGGCAGGTAAATTCCCCTCTCAAGCATCCTTCTAAAGAACACGCCGAACTTTTCCCTGTCGCACTTTGCCGCGTCGTCCCAGCTATACACAGGGCCGCTTGAGAAAAACATCGTGAACATGCTCCCTGCCCTCTGCAAAACGCACTCTGTACGGTGCTTCTTTATGAGAGCCTCGATACCGTCGCAGATGGCATCGGTCGTTTTCATTATCTTTTCGTACACGCCTTTTTTCCGGAGCCCCTTTAACGTCTCGAGCCCGGCTGTCATTGCAAGCGGATTGCCCGAGAGCGTTCCGGCCTGATAGGTCGGCCCCGAAGGCGCAAGCCCGGACATTATATTCTTTTTACCGCCAAACGCCCCTACCGGAAGACCGCCGCCAATCACCTTGCCAAGGCACGTCATATCCGGGTCTATCTTATATATTTTCTGCGCCCCGCCGTAACACAGGCGAAACCCGCTCATCACCTCATCCATTATCAAAAGCGCGCCGTATTTTTTCGTTACGTCGCGAAGCGCCTTCATGAACCCGGGCTTGGGCGGAACCACTCCCATATTCCCCGGAGCGCCTTCGACGATTACGCACGCCACCCCCTTGGGGTCGGAGGCAAGTATTCTCTCGACCGAGGCTATGTCGTTATACCTCGCGTTGTACGTGTGCTTTGCAAGATCCTTTGGCACGCCTGGGCTGTCCGGCACGCCAAGTGTAGCAGCGCCGCTCCCTGCCTTTACAAGAAGACTGTCTGCGTGGCCGTGGTAACAGCCTTCGAACTTCAATATATTGTCCCTTCCGGTAAAGGCCCTTGCAAGGCGTATGGCGCTCATCGTTGCTTCGGTGCCCGAGCTTACGAACCTCACCATGTCCATGGACGGGAATGCGGAAAGCACCTCATTGGCAAGCTCTACCTCGAGAGCTGTCGGAGCGCCGTAGCTTGTGCCTCCGTCAACAGCCCTTTTTATGGCAGCGGCGACGTTTTTCTCCGCGTGCCCGAGTATCATCGGCCCCCAGGAGCCTATATAATCTATGTACGCGTTGCCGTCTGCGTCGTATATCTTCGAGCCCTTGGCCTTTTTTATGAACACCGGGTTGCCGCCAACCGACTTAAACGCCCTCACGGGACTGTTGACGCCTCCCGGGATGACCTTCTGCGCGCTCTTGAATAATGCAGCCGATTTCGTCGTCTTCATGGCAAATCGCTCCTTTAAAACATATAGTAGCGTCTATACTAACTTAACAAAAACCCACTGTCAAGCCGCGCCCCACTAACCCCTCTTAGGCAAGGTATTGAGAGAACCTTTTTGTAAAAAGGTTCTCTCAAACTCTCTCCAAAAACTTTTACTTGAGTCTGCTTGCCCCCGTACGGGGGCAAGCAGACTCAAGCAAGCAAAAGTCTTTGAAGGGGGCCTGGGGGAAACTTTCTACAGAAAGTTTCCCCCAGCACCCTTATCTAAGTGGTTATTGGGGTACTGTTTGGATAATGAGTTTGCCTTCGGCCATGGCCGGGAGCCAGAGGCGGTTGTTCTTGTGGTCATAGAGGAAGTCTGCCGGGCCCTTTACATCCACAGCAAGCGTCATTTCGCCAACGATGCCGGTGCTTGGCATATAGGTATATAGCTTGCCGGGCTTGCCAAAGTCTACCCAGTCACTAAACACAACACCTTCGCCCGGGATAATGCCAACGCCATCGAGAAGGCCAATATCTTGCGTAAGCGCTTTATAGGAAACAGTACCGCCGTTCATCTTTATAAGCCCGAGCGCTCCGTTTGCGACCTTGCCGTCGCCAAAGCTTGCGACGAATATGAGGCCGCTATGCGTATCATAATAAAGCCCGTTTGCGCCGACAACATCCTTCAAAAGGACCTTATACGACGGCTTGCCTTTGAGGTTTACCTCGTATATCACGCCAGAGTCGGTCGCGGAAACAAGGAGCTTATCATCGCTTATTGCAACCGGATCGTTCAAGAATTTTACATTCTCTTTTGAGAAACTAAGTTCCATGACCTTTTTCCGCGTATTTATGTCGAAGCCTACGAGCCTGTCGATATCGGTCACGTAGATAACGCTTCCGAGTACGGTTATGCCCTTTGGAGCGTTCAGCTTCTCTCCCTTGTCCGGAAGAAAGCGTTTATTTACAATAGCGCCCTCGGGGGTAAGCTCGCTTATATACCCGTCACCGTCCCTGTCAAAAGGTTTAAGCTCAACGCCAAGGTTCGAGACGAAAAACCGCGTGCCGTCCGGGTTCGCGGCAACACTTTCCGGAGAATCAAAGCCTTCTACGACTATTGCAGACGGCCTTGGTTTTTCCGGCTCGGCAATCTTTTCCGGCTCCGCTGCCTTTTCCGGCTCTGCCGCCTTTTTAGGAGCCGCGCACCCGAAGAATACAACGACCGCCAGCATAAAAACCATCGCAACGCCAATTTTTTTCGCAATCATAACATGCCCCTTTCGCAGTTTTTACAAAACAGCATGATAAAAATCGGTGCGCCAAAACAAAGCCCCTACCCCGCCTTCTTTTTCGCTTCCTTTATGAGCGGAAAACCCAGCTCTTCTCTTACCTTAAGATACCCCTCGGCAGCGCCCTTTGCAAGGCCCCTTACTCTGGCGATATAATTCGTGCGCTCGGCTACACTTATCGCCCCTCTTGCGTCGAGAAGATTAAAGGTATGCGAGCACTTCATGCAAAAATCGTAGGCAGGCAGCACAAGTCCTTTCTCGAGAAGCCGCTTCGATTCCTTCTCATACATATCGAAGAGCGTAAGAAGCATCTGCGTATCGGCCTCCTCGAAATTATAGCGCGAATATTCGACCTCGCCTCTGTGGTGCACGTCGCCGTAGGTAAGGTCTTTATTCCATTTTATATCGAACACGCTGTCAACACCCTGGAGATACATGGTGATGCGTTCTATTCCATAGGTAAGCTCGCCGGAGACGGGCTTTAAGTCTATGCCGCCGACCTGCTGAAAGTACGTGAACTGGGTTATCTCCATGCCGTTTAGCCAGACCTCCCAGCCAAGCCCCCATGCGCCAAGCGTCGGGGATTCCCAGTCGTCTTCGACAAAGCGTATGTCGTGCTCAAGTGCTTTTATGCCGAGCTCCTTTAAGCTTTCCAAATAGAGTTCCTGTATGTTCTCCGGCGAGGGCTTGAGTATTACCTGGAACTGGTAGTAATGCTGAAGGCGGTTCGGGTTCTCTCCGTAGCGTCCGTCAGATGGCCTTCTCGAAGGCTCGACGTACGCTGTGTTCCAGGGCTCGGGGCCAAGGGACCTTAGGA
Source organism: Deltaproteobacteria bacterium (assembly GCA_029858205.1). Lineage (NCBI taxonomy): Bacteria > Pseudomonadati > Myxococcota > Myxococcia > Deltaproteobacteria bacterium. The sequence continues at coordinate 169,691 of JAOUFM010000005.1, forward strand.
AAGTGGCGGGATGAAAGGTGCCCGCGCCCTTTTCCATGTCATAGGGCTGGTGTATGATACACCCGCGCTTTGCCCAGAACTTCTGGAGAGTAAGTATCACGTCCTGAAAATGCATAAGAGCCTCCTTTTACTGTGTTGCCTGTATTATCTTTGAAGCGGCATTGCCGCGTTCAATTTTTCGAGAAACCTTCTGCTCTTTAGTTCCTTGCCTATCTGAAAGCGTATGAACGCGGAGAGGGCCTTGTCGCACTCGTTGACGAACATGGCGTTTGGCACAAGCCGCTCAAGCTTTTCAATATCCATCCTCGCGGCCATGGAAAGATGCCTCGCTGTCCCGGGCGTAAGGAGCGTCACGTCCTTTACGCGCGCGGCGCACCCCCTGCAAACCACCCCGCCCTTTTCAGGGGCAAAGAAGGCCTGCCTCTCTCCAAACCCGGCGGCGCATTCAACGCATCCGTCGAGATGCGGCAGATACCCGAGCGCCCTCAGATGCTTTATCTCGAAATAAAGGAGCATCAGCGCCGGGTCTGTCCTGCCAGACATTGCCGAGAGAAAATCCCTGACAATTGAAAAGTACGCGGCATTGTGCTGCCACTCGGGCGTCATCTCGTAGACAAGCTCTACGATTGCAGATGCAGAGCCAAGCCTCGTAAGGTCGCCTCTTAGCGCCGGAAACGCGTCGACGAGCTCTGCAGCCTCTGCCCTTACAAGGGCAGAGCCGGAGTAAAAAAAATCGAGCTTCACGTGCGCGCATGCGTCGAGATTTCCGACAAAACGCTTCTTGCTTCTGAAAGCGCCCTTTGCAACGGCGCCTATCCTGCCAAACTCGGCAGTGTAAAAGGATACTATCCTGTCCGACTCGCCGTAGGAGAAGGAATTGAGCACTATGGCCTCGGTCGAATAATGTCCGCGCCTCATATGAAACCCGCCTTCATGAACACGGTAGCAAGCCCGAGGAATATGAAAAACCCTCCGATATCCGTGCAGGTTGTTACGAATATGCTGGAGGCCAGGGCCGGATCCCTTCCGAGCCATTTAAGCGTCAACGGGATGACCGTCGCGCTAACCCCGGCAACCACAAGGTTGCCGGCCATCGCGAAGAACAAGAGCAGCCCGACCATCGGGCTTATTCCGAAAACATAGGCCACTACAATAGCAACCGTGCCGACGAGCACGCCGTTGGACATGCCCACTATTACCTCTTTTACAAGCACCCTCTTTGCGCTTCCGGGACGAATTTCGCCGAGCGCAAGCCCCCTTACTATGACGGTTATAGTCTGCGTTGCGGCGTTTCCGCCAAGCCCTGCGACTATGGGCATCAAGACAGCCAGTATCACAAGCCTCTCTATCGTGCCCTCGAAGACCTTGACAACGCTGGCTACGACAAATGCCGTACCGAGGTTCATCAAAAGCCACGGCGCCCTTAGCGTAAAGGACCTCCAGGGCCTGTCCATGGCCCTCTCGCCAACATTCAAGCTCGCCATGCGGTAGAAGTCCTCGAATATTTCCTCCTCTATGACGTCGACTACGTCGTCGATGGTGATGCGCCCGACAAGACGGTTATCCTTATCGACAACAGGCATGCTGATGAGGTCGTACTTCTGGAACATCTTTGCGACCTCTTCCTGGTCAACGTCGGTGGTAACGCTTATGATATTGCCCTCTATGAGGCTCTTTACCGGCACGTGCTCGTCGTTTAAGATGAGCTTATTGATGCCGACAGTGCCAACAAGCATTCCGCCGGAATCGACTATGAAGACATTGGAAATGTTGTTTATTTCCTTACTTTTTCTTCTGACCTCCTCGACCGCATCCTTTACCGTCGCGGCCTCGCCAACGGAAACAAGCTCGGCCTGCATCTTTCCGCCGGCCGTATCCTCGGGGTAGACGAGGAGCTTTTTCAGCTCATCGGACTCCTTGGGCTCTATTTCTTCGAGTATTTCCCGCGCATCTTCGAGCGGCAGTTCGGAGAGAACGTCTGCTGCGTCGTCTGTTTCCATTTCCTCGACAGCATCGACGAGGTCTTCCATGGACATCTTGGAGACAAGGAACTCTCTTCGCGGCCCGTCTAGCTCTAGAAGGGCCTTCGAGGCCTCGTCGCCTTCGAGAAGCGAAAGCGTCCACACGGCCTCGTCGTCGTCGAGGTTCGCGAGCAGACCCGCGACATCGAGATGATGGAGCAGGGAAAGCGCCTCCGTTGCCGCGCCGGCATCCTTGGAGGCGAAGAATTCCTTGAACCGCTCAAGCGGTATTTCTCTTTCCTCAAAAGCCATGCGGCGCACCCTGTCCGTCAATCCGGCGTTTTTCCGTAATTATACGGTGTTACTGCGTTTTTTTAAGGTAGCACATACAAAAAAAGGAAGTCAAATACAATATCTCTATTGGAAGAAGTATTTTCGGGCAAAAATAACGCCAGCAGGGGAAAAACTGTTTGCGGATACTGCGAAACGGCCGGCAGCTATACCGGCCGTTGTAAAAGACCGGGCCTATCTGGCAAGACAGAACGGGCCTCTAAGCGAGCGCATGAGGTGCTCTGCAAAACTGCCGAGCACGAGCTTCAATATGCCTGTGTGGCTCGATGCTCCAAGGAACACGAGGTCATGGCCCTTAAGCTTATAATGCTTCTCTATCTCGATTGCGCCGCCCTCGGCAAGGGCCACGTACTCGGCCTCTATGGCATACGGCTTTATGTAGTCCTCGGCCTCCTTTAGCGCATTCGCGGCGCCGTCTGCAGGCATGGAGGCTACGACAGTGAGCGGAAGCTTGAAGAACTTGGAGGTCTCGGCAGCGGCCCGCATGGCCTTTGCCGCATTTGCGCTGCCGTCGTAGCAAAGAAGCGGCTTTGCAGGAGGCTTAAAATCTTCTGGAACGGCAAAGACAAAGGCCGGAGACCTTCTGATAACAGCCTCGGTAACCGAGCCCATCATGTCGCCCGAGAACTGCGCGTTAACGCCCCTTTTGCCGATAACCACGATATCGGCGGCCTTGGCCTTTTCGCATATCTCGGAGGGAACTATGCCGTAAGACATGGTGGTCGAGCACTCGGCCCCGCCCTTTGCGCAGGCGTCTTCTAATATCGAAAGTATGTCTTTACCTCTGGTCTCGAGCCCTTCCTTTACTTTTTTGGAAAAATTCAGGAACGGCTCGAACCCGAGCGTTCCTGAGACATCGTGCAGAAACGGCCCCTCGAGCACCTTTATGTCTATAACATAGAGCCCTGTTATGGGCGCTCCGAAACCGCGCGAAAGCCACATCGCGTGCTCCGTGACAGAGCCCGTATGCGAAGAACCATCCACTGCGGCAAGAATCTTTTTTATCAAAAAAAACCTCCCTTTAGAAACTACACGCAGGCCGCGCCGAGACAGGACTCGACCTTCAGCTCGCCGTCCACGGCATCGAGCTTAAAGACCTCGGACTCGTGCCACCTTTGCGTTATGGCAAGCTTTACGCTGTCGTCTATGACGCGCTTTAAAAACCGCGCGCCGTACTTCTGGCTGTGCCCCTTGTCGACGAGCAGCTCCAGCGCCTCGGGCGTGAACATCAGCTCCTTGGACTTCTTCCTCATCTCAACCGCTATGTCCAAAAGATACTTCTCTGCTATTACCTTTACCTCTTCCTTCATAAGCGGCGCGAACACGATGATGTCGTCTACGCGGTTAAGGAACTCAGGGGTGAAGACGTTCTCCACTTCCTTCATTATCTCCTGTTTCAGCGCGCCGACGTCGCGACCTTCCTTCAAATACCCCATGGGCTTTGTGAACTTCTTGAACTCATCGACGCCCAAGTTGCTTGTCATTATAACGACCGTATCGCTAAAGTACACGCGTTTACCCCTGCCGTCGGTGAGCCAGCCCTCGTCAAAGACCTGAAGGAAAAGGTTTAGCACGTACGGGTTGGCCTTCTCGATTTCGTCTAGCAGCACAACCGAGTACGGATTGTCCTTAATCTGGTTTGTAAGTATGCCGCCTCTCTCGCTCCCTACGATACCGCGCGGCATGCCTATAAGCTTATCTACCGAGATGGCCGATTCCTTATACTCGCTCATGTCTATCCTTACCATCTTCGATTCGTCTCCAAAGAGGAACTCGGCCAAGGCCTTTGCAAGCTCGGTCTTCCCGACACCCGTTGGCCCGAGGAACAAAAGCACGCCGTCTGGCCGCGAGTAGTTTTCTTTTAACGGGCCCTTGTTGACCCTTAGCCTCTTTGCAAGCGCCGTAACCGCTTCCCTCTGCCCGACCACGCGCTCGGATAGCGCCTTTTCCATTTCCTTAAAGCGCTCGGTCGTGTCCCTAAATATCATATCGCGCGGGATTTTCGTTTCCTCGGATATGACCTCGATTATATCGGAGCTCTTCACATGCTCGACAGGCCTGTTAATCTCTACCTTCACGCACGCGGAGTCGAGCCACCCGATTGCCTTGTCCGGGAGCTTAAGGCTACGCATGTAGCGCCGGCTCATGTCTAGCGACATATCTATCGCGTCGTCGTCCACGCGGACTCCGTAGTTCTTCTCGAAGCGCGGCCTTATGCCGTAGAGGATTTGCCGTGTTTCGTCAAGCGTTGGCTCGTTTACGTAAACAGTTCGAAACCTTCTTGCAAGCGCTTCGTCCTCGGCAATGAACTCCTTATACTCGGCAAGTGTCGTTGCGCCGATTATCTGCACCTCGCCCCTTGCAAGAGTTGACTTGAATATGTTGGCAGCATCACTTGGCACGCCCATGGCGCTGCCCGCGCCTATGAGGGTATGCGCCTCGTCTATGAAGAAGATGATGTTCTTTCTGTCCTTTATTTCCTTTATTATTTTCTCTATCCTGTCCTCGAACATGCCCCTGAATATAGTTCCCGCAACGACCGAGTTCATCTGGAGGTTCACGATTTGCTTGCCACGCAGCCTCTTTGGCACGCTCATGGGCTCAAGTTCGAGCCTTCTTGCGATTCCCTCGGCAACAGCAGTTTTACCCACCCCTGGCTCGCCAATCAGCATGACGGAGTTACTACGCTCGACGTGGCAAAGCACCTCCATGGCCCTTTCTATTTCAGAAGCGCGGCCGATAACAGGCGAGAGCTTATCGTATCTGGCAAGCTTATTCAGGTTCACCGCAAAGTGCTTAAGATTCGGCGGCAAATCGTACTTCTTCTTATATTCCTCTTCCTTTTCTTCCTTGCTTCTTACGCGCACGGTTATGCGGCGCATGACGTAGTCCGGGTCCATGCCGAAGCTTCTGAAAATTTTCGCCGGAAGGCTCTGGTTTTCCTGGAATATGGCCATGAAGATGTCGGTTGTGTCTATTTCTTCGCGGTTCCACCTCTGCGCTTCTTCCCTTGCAAGACGAAGTAAGTTCTTTGTGGCCGGCGGAACCTTTATGCCAACCGGAGCGAACTGCCTGGATACGTATAGATTGTCGTTTAGGAAGCTTATTACGTGCGAGGTGTCGAGGTTAAGGTCTCCCATGACGTCCTTGAAGAACGTCTCCTCGACCTTTGCAAAGGCAAGGAATATGTGCTCGACCCCGAGATAGAAGTGCTGCCTGCGCTTACTCTCCTCGATAGCGGAATCGAGGATTGCCCGCGCCTTCTCGGTCATCAGTTCCCTGTACTCTTCTATCTCGTTCATGGTAAAACTCCGCGAGTTAGTGGGTACTTAAAACCGTTACAAAAGAGCAGCCCCAAAGGGGCTGCTTCTTGATTTCATTCTACCACAAACCCTTCCTTGGTTCATAGGGATTTATTTTCTCGAGTTCTTCGAGAAGTTCTTTGGTTTTATCGTCTACCGTTGGCGGCACCATGACTTTAATGACAATATATGCATCCCCTGCGCCGTGCGCTGTTTTCACGCCCTTGGCCTTTATCCTGAGCTTTTTGCCGCTTTGCGTGCCGGCAGGTATGCGCACGGTAGTATGCCCGCCGTCAACTGTCGGCACGGCGATATCAGCGCCAAGGGTGGCTTCTTTTATCGTAACCGGGACTTCGATATATATGTCCTCGCCCTGCCTGTCAAAGTACGCATGCGGCTCGACCGTAACATTGATATACAAATCCCCTGAAGACCCGCCTGCCGAGCCAACGCCGCCCTTTCCGGGTACGCGCACCCTTGAGCCGTCGCGTACGCCGTGCGGTATCCTTGCCTTCACCTTTTCAGATGCGCCGCCGCGCTTTACAGTGAGCTCGAGCTCTGCGCCGTTTACAGCCTGCATGAAGCTAAGCCGCGTTGTGTACTCAAGGTCGCTGCCGCGCATTGGGCCGCGCTGCCCGCGTCTTGGCCCTGCGCCGCGCCCTGCGCCGCGCCCGCCAAAGAGGTCTGAGAATATGTCCTCGAACCCGCCGCCAAAATAATTCTCGAAGTTCGAGAAGTCGAACCCTCCGGGCCCTGCCTCCCACGGCGGCACGCCCTCGAAGGTGACCCTTCCGCCAAGATCATAGGTCTTTCGCTTTTCAGCGTCAGAGAGCACGGCAAAGGCCTCGTTGATTTCCTTGAACTTCGCCTCTGCGGCCTTGTCGTTTGGATGAAGGTCAGGGTGGTATTTTTTGGCAAGGCTTCGGTAGGCCTTTTTTATGTCCTCTAACTTGGAGTCGCGGGCAACGCCGAGGATGTCGTAGTAGTCTTTTTCTCTTCCGGCCATAGTATTGGTAGTATATCAAAAAGAAACGCCACTGTCGATTTTACTCAGTGGCGGCACTTTTATACCGAAATCCGTTGTTTTTTAAATACGCTGGCAACGCTGCAGGCGTGACGCCTGCAGCAGGCCGAGGGCCTGCACCCGAATGAAAAAGCAGTCATTGCGAGGAGGCCGAAGGCCGACGAAACAATCTCACGTTGTCATTCCCGCGATGTTTTGAGCGGGAATCCAATTTTAGAAATGGATTCCTGCTTCCGCAGGAATGACAACCCTGTGACGAGATGCTGAAATTAATCCAGCATGACAAAAAATTTGCGCTGGCCGCGCGGCCGGGGTTTGGAAAGAATCAAGCTCCGTAACCCCTCACCTTTATCCTCTCCCCAATGCAATTGGGGAGAGGAATTTTTGGAAGAACACTTTGCGAAGCAAGAACCGCTTGACTTTCAAGACGGTATCTACCCGGCTACCAAGCTGCTACACGACTTTATTTTCCCCATCATCAGGCTCGGGGTAGATATCAAAACCAATTTCAGCATTAAATTGCGCCACTCCCGCACAGGTTTCCTTGCTTAATTGAGGACCATCGCCTGCAAAAAGACGGGTAGACGTCCAGAAGACGTCAAATGAAATTTCCCAATTTCTAGAAAGCTCCACTATGGTTTCCCTTTTAGGAAATAACATGGCAAACAAATAAGAAAAATGTTCATTTACATCTTCAGACTCTACTTTTCCTTTTGTATTTATAGACCAATAACCAGGCCTCCTGTTACCGGCACGCATAGTTTTAGTCTTCGCCTTCCCTTTTACAGGGGTGGCCTTGATACCAATTTTATCCTCAATCTCATCCGGATCTATATCAAAACCAGCAATAAAAAAATATACTATTATCTTGTGCTCTTTTTTACACGACATAAATTCAACCTTTATTTAAAATCATTTATATTATAACCAGTAGGTTCCATAAGATTAACGTCGCGTGTTCCCTTTGCCCCCTCATATATATTCCCGTCTGCATCCTTATAAAGATCACGCAATCCCTTATGGTCACCAGGCTTCAAATCGTGCGGGTGTATCCCATGCTTTATAAGTTTATCAATCTCCCACTTGCTTAACTTGGTTGCTAGCTTTTTAACTCCTTCTCTAATCCCTTTGGTTGCAGCAAGAACGATTAAACACTCACCAGAAGGTACTGTGGCAATGTCGATTATAATAGACCCATAGTCCACCGCGTCAAGCAAGCCAAAAAGGATATAAATGGCATCGGCATTGCTAATTACAGGTTCTGGTGCCTGCGGCAAATAAAGATACTCACTCCATCCGCACGCCTCCCCATTATATCCGTAACTAACCCCATTCGCTTCACACAACCCCCACGGATCCGTGAACCTCACCGGATTCCCGGCCACGTACGCGTACAGGTTCATGCCGCCGGCAAAGCCAATCGGGTCTTTGGTGATAAAGCGTCCGTCATTGGCATCATAATACCGCGCGCGGTAATAGTAAAGTCCGGTCTCGTTATCCCACTCCCTGCCCTGCCGCCCATTCTACCACAACACGGCTCAAATAAAAATCCCTCTCCCCGATTGTAACGGGGAGAGGGAGAAAGGGAGAAGGGCACCAGACTTGGTTCGCATTTCGTAAGCTCCGTGGTTCAGATGACCTCGTTTATAAAAATTTGGTGGGCTGTGCCCACCCTACCCGACTGTGCCCACCCTACCCGACTTGCCGGTTCAAGCTTGCAGCTTGAACCAAAACCTTACGGTTCAGGTTGCAAACCTGAACCAGCGGAAGAACCTAACAATTTCACATACGATTCTACGTTCCTAAAATTCACACCACAATCCATAACAGTAATTCCAGAAATAAATAAACGGGGCTTGCTATCTATAGTAATATCTGTAATACCATTTTGCTCAACAAAATTAAATTCCAATTTCTCTCCAACAGACCACCATGACATTTTTGTCTCTGCTAAAATCGACCTCTTATCCTGGGAAGCCTCGACCCACCGAACTTTTTTATTTTCTTGTAATATTTTTTCGCACTTTGCAAAAACAATATCGCAAGGTACTTCTAAAGATATTTTACGCACCTGATGTACATCCAAAGCTTCTTCAGGAAGAGCGTATGTTAAAAGAAAATCCTGAATAATACAACCAAGTCCAAAAAAAAATCCCAAGACTATCCCAATAATTGTAACATCAAGTAATTTATCTAGAGAATTAACCTTAAATCCTACGGAAATGATTAAAATTCCCCCTATAGACAAACTTAAAAATAATAGCAATCTGATATATTTTCTCAAACGCCTCATGCTAATATTCTATCCTATAAACAGTCGTGTAAGGCGGGGCCCGCCAGCCATTCCTTATCGTGCCTTATTCTACCCTAAAACCCGCCAAAAACACTCCCAAACCGCCAAGTTTTTCGCCAGACGAGGCGAGGCCGTTTTTTCTCTGCAGGCGTATTTTGGTAATACGTCGAGCACGGAAAAAACGGCCTCAACAAAAATTGCTTTTACATTCGGGTGCAGGCCCTCGGCCTGCTGGAAAAATCGGCGGTTTGACGATTACTTCTTGTTCTCGTCCACAACCTCGGCGTCCACTACCCCTTCATCCTTTGCCCCACCACCCGGCGCTCCACCCGGCGCAGCGCCTGCCCCACCACCGCCCTCTGTTGCCGAAGCCTGCTTATAGAGAAGCTCGGCTATCTTGTGCGAGGACGTTATTATCTTCTCCGCTGCCTTCTTTAGCTCCTCGACGTTCTCTGTTTCAAGCACCTTTCTGCCGTCCACTATGGCAGCCTCGGCGTTCTTTACGTCCTGTTCAGGGAGCTTGTCTTTGTTTTCGCGAATCGTCTTTTCGGTATTATATATGACCGAATCGAGGTGGTTCTTTGCCTCGACGACCTCTCTCTTCTTCTTATCCTCTTCGGCGTGGCCTTCCGCGTCCTTCACCATCTTCTCGACCTCACCCTTATCAAGGCCGCTTGAGCCGGTGATGGTGATGTTTTGCTGCTTATTTGTCGCAAGGTCCTTTGCGCTGACGTTAAGTATGCCGTTTGCGTCGATGTCGAAGGTAACCTCGATTTGCGGCATGTTCCTTGGCGCAGCCGGTATGCCGTCGAGATGGAACTCGCCAAGCATCCTGTTGTCGGTAGTGAGCTGCCTCTCGCCCTGGAATACGCGAACGTCGACCCTTGTCTGGTTATCTTCCGCAGTTGTAAAGACCTGCTTTTTCTTAGTCGGTATGGTCGTGTTCCTCGGTATAAGGACCGACATGACCTTGCCAAGCGTCTCGACACCGAGCGAGAGGGGCGTAACGTCGAGGAGCACGACGTCTCCGACCTCTCCTGCGAGCACGCCTGCCTGTATTGCCGCGCCTACTGCAACGACCTCGTCCGGGTTAACGCCCTTATGCGGCTCCTTACCAAAGAATTCCTTAACGAACTTCTGAATTGCCGGAACCCTGGTCATACCGCCAACCAGCACGACCTCGTGTATGTCAGAGGCCTTTAGGCCCGCGTCCTTTAGCGCCTGTGCGCAGGGCTGGTGGCTTCTCTCGACCAGGTCTGCTGTCAGCTGGTCGAACTTCGCCCTCGATAGCCTTAGCACGAGGTGCTTTGGGCCGCTTGCGTCCGCGGTAAGGTAGGGCAGGTTTATCTCCGTCTCCATGGTGGAGGAGAGCTCAATCTTCGCCTTCTCGGCCGCTTCCTTAAGTCTCTGTAGCGCCATCGGGTCCTTCGAGAGGTCTACGCCGTGGTCCTTCTTGAACTCGGCAACGAGCCAGTCGATTATCCTCTGGTCGAAGTTGTCGCCTCCAAGGTGCGTGTCTCCGTTGGTGCTCTTTACCGTGAAAACGCCTTCCGCGACCTCGAGTATGGACACGTCGAAGGTTCCGCCTCCGAAGTCGTAAACAACTATGATTTCCTCTTTCTTCTTATCGAGGCCGTAGGCAAGCGACGACGCGGTAGGCTCGTTGATGATACGCCTGACGTTCAAGCCGGCTATCTTTCCTGCGTCCTTTGTGGCCTGACGCTGCGCGTCGTTAAAGTACGCGGGCACGGTTATGACCGCCTCTGTGACCGACTCGCCAAGGTACGCCTCGGCAGAGCGCTTAAGCTTCTGAAGAACCATTGCCGAGACCTCGGGCGGAAGAAAGGTTTTCCCCATGTTGTCGGATTTAACAACCGCCCTGCCCTGGTCGTCCTTCTCGACAATATAAGGCACCATCTTCATCTCCTCGTTCACCTCGCCGTATGAGCGACCCATGAAACGTTTTATCGAGAAGATGGTGTTCCTCGGGTTGGTGACTGCCTGCCTCTTTGCCGGCTGCCCGACTACTATTTCCTTTTCCTTTGTGAACGCGACAACCGACGGTGTGGTGCGGTTACCTTCCTCGTTCACTATGACCTTTGGCTCTCCGCCCTCCATAATTGCGACAACCGAGTTCGTTGTGCCAAGGTCTATGCCTATTATCTTACCCATATTGAAACTTCTCCTTTTCCGATGCCCTGGGGCTATCTTCTTGAATTTGTTGGCAAAATGCCGCCCTCCCGGGCCGCTTACCTGACTTTAATATAGGTGCGCCGCTCTTCGGTGTCAAGGGGGTAGGACGAAAAAAAATCCGGAAAAAGCCGCCCTTTTGACCTACTCTCTTTTTTTGGTGTTTAACAGGTCGGTTATGTCTCTCAGGAATTTCTTTTGCGCTTCGGTAAGCTTTGCGCGCTTTACCCAGTCCTCGAAAAACCCAGTGAACCACGGGTGCTTGAAGTCCTTTTTCATTACTTCCGAAAACTCGGCAAAACACTTTGCCGTATCGCTACCTAGCACGCTTCGCACGACGCAATCGAGATACGTCCCGACGACAATCTCGTCGTCATCCTTTGCAAGGGCCCTGCCGTCTGTAACCGCCTTCTCGGCCTTCGCAGTCTCTCCGGCAATCAGCATGACCTCTGCGTAATCGAAATACATCATGGTGTCCTTTGGATCGAGCTCAAGGGCGCGCGTTATACTTTTCTTGGCATTCGATATGTCGTTTACGCCAAGGTACGCCGCACTAAGGCCGCTGTGCGTCCCTGCCAAGTCGGGGTTCAGTTTTGCGGCCTTTTTATAGTCTTTAAGCGCGGCCTTAAAGTCCTTTGCCTTCATGTAGGCAGAGCCCCTGCTCCTGTAGACACGGTCGCTCTTGGGCGCAAGTTCCACGGCCTTATCGAAATCCGCAAAGGCCTTCTTCGGCTCTCCGAGGTCATTATAGGCAAAGGCCCTGTACATGTATCCCTCTGCATCCTCGGGCTTTAGCTCGACAACCTTGGAAAAATCTTCGAGCGCCTTCTTGTTATCATCGCGTTTTGAATAGAACATGCCGCGTTCAAGGTACACTGCGTCGTAATCCGGCGCCGCAACAATGGCCGCTTCGAACGCTTCGAGGGCGGCTTTGTCCTGCTTCAATTCCGTCTGCGCCACGCCAAGGGCCGTGTACACATACGCCTTTGCGCGAACATCTATATCCGGATCGGTCAGCGCAGCCGTAAGGTCGTGCACGGCCTTGGCATAGTCCCTTGTCTGAAGATACAGTATGCCGCGCCCTGCGTACGCATGCGGGTCGTCGGGAGTAAGCGATATTACCGTTGAAAAATCCTCAATGGCCTTTTCGTAGTTCTTCATGGCCGTGAACACGTCGGCCCTTCCGGCATACGCCTTTTCGTTCTTCGGATCAATGGAGATGACCTGATCGAAATCGCCGAGAGCGGCCTCATACTTTCCTGCGGCATAATTGGCATAGGCCCTGAACATCCATGCTACGGACTGCGACGGGTTAAGCGCGATGGATGAATCGAACGCCTTTACGGCCTCGTCATACTGCTCCTTCTTTAGAAGCTCTATGCCCTTGTGCAGCAGGTTTTCGGATTCCGTAAGCTTCGTGGATTCGTCCATCTCGCTTGCAGGGCTGCCGCCCTTCTCGTGGCCCGTAACCGGCTTTTTCGCCGCAGCAGGAACGGAAAAGAAGACCGCCGCGCACAACATAACCGCACATATCAATATTTTCTTCATGTGACCTCCGCAATATCTTCGGAATTTATTTGTCTGGATCCAGGACAACGGTTTTATCGATAAGATATTTCCTTACGTCCTCTGGAAGCCCGGCATCGCGCGCCCAGTCGACAAAAGCTTCGCCGTCCCACGGCGCAAAGACCTCTTTCTTCATCAGTTCGCCAAACTCGGCGTCGCACGCGGAAACATCCTGCCCAAGAAGCTTAAGACTAACGCACTCGAGATAAACGGCGATGGCCCTTATGTCGTCGTCGGTGGCCATGGTCTTGCCCTTTTTAGCAAGTTCGAGCGCCTCCCTGTACTCGCCAACGAACACGAACGTCTCGGACAGCGCAAGATGCGTTATCGCCTCGCCGGGCTTTACGGAGACGGCCTTTTTCGCGGCCTTAACGGCCTTTGCATACTTTTTTAGACGCAGATTGTACGACAGCACTGCGAAACTCGTTTCCATCGAGTCCGGTTCGAGGTCCACTGCCTTATCAATGTCCGTGCCGGCCTCTTTATATTTTTTCATCGCAAGGTACGCCGAGGCCCGCGCCGTGTAGGAAGAGGCCTTTGAGGGTTCGAGCTCCACCGCCCTGTTTACGTCTTTAAGCGCCTCATCGTGCCGCTTAAGCTTCGAGAGCGCGGACGCGCGACTGATGTATCCGGCGGCGCTATCAGGCATTTTAGCGATAAAAGCGCCGTACGACAAAACTGCCTTTTCGTACTCCCTTTTAGACAGATAATACAGTCCCATGCCAAGCGCCGAGCCGGGGTTACCCGGGGCCGCGGCCTCGACGTCGTCAAAATCCTTTTTCGCCGCCTCGCGCTTATTTAGCAGCAAACGCGCCATGCCGCGCATTACCTTTATGCCGGCATTCCCGGGTTCGAGCTCTACGACCTTATTGAAATCATTTTCAGCGCCGGCGCTGTCATTTAGACTAAGGCGCGCCGCTCCGCGCCTGCCGTACGCCTTTGCGTCTTCCGGCACAAGCTCCAGATAAACGTCGAAATCCGCAATAGCGTCCTTGTAACGCTCAAGCTCCATATAGCACGAAGCCCTGAGAAGACGCGCCTTCGCGTCGCGCGGCCTGATGGCAATGGCCTTTGTAATTACCTTTTCAGCCTCCGCAAACTTGCCAATAGAGCCGAGGCTTAGCCCCTCGGAAAAGAGCCCGGAAAATTCCGCGTCCTTATCCAACTCGCCGGTGCCACCAGCAGCGTCACTGCCGCCGCCACTCGACTTAAGGGCAAAGGCAGAGGACGAAAAAATAAGCGCCATAAGAAACGCAGCGCCGAATGTGCGCACAAACCTGTTCATCTTATTATAATCGCCTCCGCATTCTCTAAAATACCGGATATGTTATTTGCAAGAAAGTCTTTGGTTAAACTCGCGCGACACTACCTATGCTTTCGACTTAAAACGCTCGACCATGGTCATCACATAATCCCTGTGCGCCTCACACGCCTCAGATGTCTCTGCCCATGCCGTTAAAAGCCTCAAGCTCCACTCTCCCGGCAAAAACGGCGCGGCAAGGGCTCTATCGAACTCCGCCTCGACCTTCGAGGTATCGACACCTGTCAGCCTCTTTAAAACGCACTCAAGGCACGCGGCCTCGGCCCTCTCTGCAGCATCCCTTATAAACGCTTTACCCTTGGTAAGCAGGTCTTCTGCGCGCCGAAACTCGTTTACGACAGTCAGAAGCTCTATGATGTTAAGATACGTTCCCGCGTTCTTGTTATCGAGCAGTATGGCATTGCCGTAATCCTCGATGGCCTTTGTGTAGTTTTTGGCCTCGGCATAAGCAAGCCCCCTGTGGTTAAAGGCTGCTGCGAAGTTCTTATCCGCAGCTATTGCCGCGCTAAAGCATTCGATTGCAGCACCGATGTTGCCGCTTCTGTGCTCTTCTATGCCGCGCTCTACCGCCTCTGAAGGCGAAAGCTCTGTTTCATAAGCGCTCTCTTTGCCCGTAGCAGCAGAAATATCCTTATCTTCATATACGGCGCCTCCTGCATCCGCAACCCGCTCCCTATCCGCCTTTTTTGCATCCGGCTGCGCCTGGTCGGCCGTGGCCGCAGTGGTTTTCTCTTCTTTTGCCTCATCCGGCAATACCACTGCCGGCATCTCGCTTAACCTTCCGCCGCGGCGCACATACGCAGGCGTCTCTATGCCGCCATCGGAAGTAAAAAGCTCTGCCGAGACCTTGACTTCGGAAAGCCTTCTCTCGACCTCGCGGCCAACGGTTTCCATAATGAGTTTTCTTGAATATCTTGCGATGATAAAAAGACCCAGCACAAGCCCTGCTATGGCCGCAGCAAAAAACCAGAGCGGAAGGCCCTGGCCCTGGCGCTCATCGAACCTCGAATTAATCGCCGCGACCTCTGTGCCGAGCTTTTCCGTTGCCTTGGCGTTCTCGCCTATCTTGGCATCGAGCCGCTTATCGGTTTCCTCGGCCTTTATGCCAAGCCTGTTAAGTTTTTCCTCCATCGCGCCAAGGCGTTTAGAGTCCGCAGACGCGGTTGCAACCGGCTTTTTGGGCGCGGCCTTTTTCCTGGCTGTCGCACCAAATGAGTAACCCGGCAGAATAAGCATTGCCAGAATAGCTATTATGACGGCGTGTTTTTTCACGATATACCCCGTGCCATACGGCGTAGCATATAATACCATGTAACGGGCTTTTTGAATAGGGTTTCCAAAAGGTAAAAAGACCGCCCTCAAAGGGCGGGAAAATCAGTGGCCTGCCGGCTTTTCTGCGGCAGCAGGGGCTGCGCCGTTAGACGGGGCTGCGGGTGCATCTGTTCCGTGCGAAGCGCCGTGGGAGCCGCCGCCGTGGGATTCCTTCTCATGGTCCACGTTCTTCATGCGTCTTGGAAGCGCAGGCGCTGGATCGGGCTTTATTGGCTGAAACTTTACGGCAGATACGGAATGCGGGTCATGGCACTCGGTGCACACCCACCAGCGCTTCTTACCGCCCTTTGTCCAATCCCCGGTGCGCTTACCGTGTATGCCGTCTCTCCAGTCCCTCAAGATATCGCCGTGGCACTTGCCGCAAAGCTTTTGCGGCTGATCAAAGGAAATGTTTTCACCCCTATTGCCTACGAGCTCGTTCCGGTTCGTGCGGTTATGGCAGTCCAGACACCATACGGCCCCCTTGCCGTGCTGAAAGTCCTTGGGGTCGCGCGGCGCGTACATCTCGTGCGGATAATTAGGGTTCGTGATTTTACGCGGATTGTTATTTGCAGGCACCGGGGCCATGGAGAAATGGCATCCGGAGCACGGATAGAACATGAGCTTCGTTGTCCTCTGCTTTACGACCGCCTCTTCCGTAAGATAATCGGCCTCGACAGTATTCGGCATCGGCCCCATTGGCACGGTGCCGTCATAGGGATTACCCCACCAGAGAACTCCGCCGGTCGTCTTCGAGCACTTTACATTCACCGCATCCGGATTATCTCCTGTAACGGCAACAGTTGTAGCCCCTTCCCTGCTCTCGAAGCAGTCTTCGGAGTACGCGGGGAGGGCCGCTATAATAACCGCAGCCAGAGCTGCTATGGCTATAAAGGCCTTTTTCATTCTTTCTTGCCCATTGTCCTGTTGAGCTTAAGGTCAGGGTCGAAGTACTGTTCTTTCTTCGGCTCCTCGAATGCCGGTTCCTCATACCTCATCTTGCCGGTCTTTATCGCAACCGAGGCCTTTAAAAGCATCGAGAACATCATCAGACCGAATGCCCACACGCCTATCGTGCATATCACCTCGAGAAGTGTCGGGTAGTACTCGGTAAACTCCCCTACCGGCGTGGGTATGTAGCCCGGAAGGAGAAGCCCCATGCCCTTTTCTATCCATATGCCGAAGAACGCCGCAAGGCAGATAATGGGCAGTATGTTAAGGTTCTTTCTTACCTTCGGTATGAGAAGAAGTATAAAAGACCCCCACATCAAAACAAAAGAGGCCCAGAACCAGGGAACAAGCCTCGTTAGGCCGTGTTTGCCGAGCATAAGGTATATGAGGCCGTTTGCGTGCTCTGTCGGAGAATAAAGCTCGGTCACTATCTCAGAAAGCATCAGAAAGAGCGCAATGCCGAGACACCAGACGACTATCTGCGAGAGAAGGTTGAAGACCGAATCCGGAATCTTAAAGTCCGTTGATTTCTTTATCACCGTAAAGGCGACGATTATGAGCGCCGGGCCTGCGGCAAACGCCGTTGAGATGAACTTTATCGGCAGCACCGAATGGTGCCACATGGACCTTGCGGCAAGCGTGTTCAGAAGAAATGCCGTGACCGTGTGGATGCTAAGCGCCCAGACTATGGCTATGTATACGAGCGGCATGTAGAAGTACTTATTTACTTCCTTGCCCATATACTTCTGATAGAGATAATAGAAGGCGCAGACAAAGTTAAGGAACAGATATCCGTTTAGCACTATAACGTCGGAGTTAAGGACCGAGTTTGGCCAGTTGAATATGCCGTGCAGATAAGGCAGCGGCACCCAGCCCGGTATCATGTGCCAAAGCCTGTCGGGCCTGCCCATGTGCAGAAGGATAAAGAGCATGCACATGGAAACGGCAGAGATGGCAAGCATCTCTCCAAGCACGACGACATCCTTCATATCCTTACGATTGTAAATGTAGGCCGGAAACACGACGGTAACGGCTGCTGCCGCAACACCTACGAGAAATACAAAGTTCGAGAGGTAGAGGCCGTCGGAAATCTGGTCGCTAAGGCCGGTGACAATTAGCCCCTTGAAGGCCTGCTCGATACTGCCAATCGCCATAAGCGCTATGAAGAACCCGAGGAACGCGAGCCACGCGTAATAGCGCGGGCTGCCTATCCAGCAGGCCAGGAAAAAGTCTATGCAGAATTTTACGATGCTTCTTACCATGCGCCTCTTAATCCATGAAGTAGAAGAACTTCGGGTACGTGTTCGCCTCTGCCTTGAGCCTAAATACCTTCTTACGCTCGAGAATTTTCCTTACCTCGCTATTGGGGTCAAGAAGGTTACCGAACTTCCTTGCCCCTACCGGGCAGACCTCGACGCAAGCCGTGTAGCGACCCTGACGCGTCCTCTGCACGCAGAAAGTGCACTTCTCGACAACACCCCTCATCCTCGGGCGATTACCAAGGTAATGCGTATTCGGGTTCATTTCTTCCTTTGGAAGATTGGGCTTACCCCAGTTAAAGCGGCGCGCCCAGTACGGACAGGCGTTCATGCACATCCTGCAGCCGATGCACCAGTTATAATCTATGACCACTATTCCGTCCGGATCCCTGTAGGTCGTTCTTACCGGGCAGACCTTTACGCACGGAGGCTTTTCGCACTGCATGCACTGCATAGGGAAATAAAATGCTTCTTTCTCAGGCACCTGCTCCGCCTCGTAGTAATGCTGGCCTTCGAGCACAACGCCCGAAGGGGCTCCGGCATTACCGCCGACCTGTATGCCATGCGGGTACTTTGTTCCGATTATCTGCTGGGGCGAGCCCTTGTCCATGTTTTCGGCAAGAAAATTGCCCTTTTCCATACGAAGCACCCGTATCCACTGTATCTCGGTGCTTTCCTCGCCGCCCCTGGACTGGTTATTCTCTTTAACGCAGGCATGTACGCATCTACGGCAGCCTATGCACTTCTGGATATTAAGGGCATAGCCAAAGAGCACACCTTCGATTGCGGGGGTTCCGTCGACCTTAACTTTTTTATCGTACTCTTCGCTGTAACGGGACTCGAGCCGCTCGATAGCTTCCTTCTTTTCCTCATCGCTCATCAGGCGGTAGTTCTTCTGGAACCACTCGGCCCAGTGGAGCTTTGCCTCGGCCTCATCGCTTCCGCTAAGAAGTGCGGCTGCACCAGCGACAGCGGCAGTCGTGGCCGCGCCTTTTAGGAACTCGCGCCTTGAGTTAGGCTGCGCGTCGTCCTGCGCAATAGTCTCGATTTCCTTTTTATCTTTATCTTCCAAGACTAAAGACCTCTTTTAACCGTTCTTGCCTTCTTTATAACTCTTCTCGAAAAAGTCCACGAGCCCGGCCTTTTCAGAGCCCTTCATCTCAATGTACTTTTCGGAGGTAAGCTTGTCGACTACACGCGCTTCTTCTTTTTCTATTTGCTCGCGGCTTACGGCGTCCGAGGCCGGTATAACGGCCTTTTTGGCAACCACAGCGGCAACCGTGACCGAAGCAACACCAAGGGCAGCGCCCTTTAAAAAGTTACGCCTCGAAGACTTTGCCTTTAAAACTGTCTCTTCTTTTTTTTCGATATTATCGCTCACGCGCGGCACCTGTTGGTTTGAAAATGAAAAACCTTTAATCCAAGGCCGGATAAGGCCCTTTGTATACAGTATACAAACCGTAATATATCAAACCCATTTCAAGGTGTCAACGACAAAAACCCCGCAGCTGAGGCAAAACAATTGACATAACCTGTTTTATTTAGTAAAACTAAGAAACCACCCCAAAATCCGGCAGCAGGAGAGGCACTACCATGGCACAGCCAGGAAGTCCGGGCGCACCGAACAATCCGCTTAGAAGAACCACGGACAGCGCGCGCGTAATATTCTATACCGACATGTTCAAGATAGTGGGCGACGTACACCACCCGGTTGGCGGCAGGGTCTCGGATTTTCTAAATAAAACGATAAGCGGCCAGGCAAGAGAGGTCTTTATCTCTGTAACAAACGCCGAATGCTTTAGCATCACCACCGGACAGCTCGTGCATAAAAGCAAATTCATGTCCATACACAAAGACCACATCCACATGGCAATACCGGCTGAGGCGTAAACGGCCGGCAAATCCGTCTTATTTGCTTAAATAAAAAAGCGCCGGAGGGATTATCCCTCCGGCGTCCTAATTTGCGCGGCTTTTTTCTTAAAGCTCTATATGCCGAGCGCCTGCTCCAGGTCCATGGCATGCTCCTGCTCCATGGCGAGTATTGTGCGCAGTTGCTGCGCCAGGGCGAACTCCTTTAGTGCCTCGGCCTGCTCTATCCTTGTCTTATACCTTGCTATGGCGTCGTTCTCGCCCTCGAGGTCTTGTCTTAGCATGTCGTCGTTATCCTCGGATGTCTTTATCTCGCTTACGTCAACTGTCGGCACGCCCCTTAGATAATCTATCTGGTCTGCGAGTATAAGGGCATGGCCGATTTCTTCGGTTGCATGGAGTTTAAGTTCCTTTATAACGTCCCCATACTTAGCGCCTGTCATCACTGCCGCGTGCTGGATGTACTGTATCGCTGCAGCGTACTCCTTGGCTAGGTCTGCGTTAAGAAGTTCTACGAGCTTTTCCTTTGTTATGTTCATAATATCCTCCCTGATATAATTTTAACCGCTATTGGCACGGATTGCAAGGCGCTGCAGGCAAATCTCTTAAACTCCAACACTGTCCTCGCGGCAGAATTCGATGTATTTTTTCATTAGCTTTCTATCATGATCGCTAAGGGCCTTGAACTCCACCCCTGCCCCTGCAAAGCGGCTGTTCTTTTCCTCCGCTGCCGTAGACCACATGACCGTGCCGCTTGGCATAAGCACCGTCTCATCAAACGGCGCAAGCGAAAATTCGAGGCGCACGAGGCTTCCCGGCACGAGCTGAAGAGTCGTGTTCAAGAACACCCCCTTCAAACCGAAGTTCAGTATGAGCCCGTCATGGTAGCCTGCGCCGAGCATGAACCTGGTTTTTAGCGTCCTGTATATCCTGCCCGTGCCCCTGACGCTTCCCTGCTTGTCGGGGAAAAGATACCTGTTTACAGCGGCAACGAACTTGGGTATGGGCATGTCGGCCGGTATTATGCCGCTTGCACCAAGCCCGCGCACGTAGAACTCGACATCCTTCTCAGGCTTTGTAGCTGTTATACAGAGTATGGGGAACTTCCCCATAAGGGCATTCTCCCTTATCCACTCTATGACGCCGTAGCCGTCTACATGCGGCATCTCAAGATCTATGATAAGCGCGCCGAGCCCGGCGGCACCTTTGGATAATTCCTCTATAACGCCCGGGCCGTCAAAGGCGTATGTGACATCATGCCCGACTTCCTTCAAGACATCGCTAAGCTTGTCCTTGAAGCTGACCTTGCCCTCGGCTATGAGGATTTTCTTTGGTGTTTTCGTTATCATGGATGAACCCTGGCAAACTCGGCAAAAAACAACAAGAAACCGCGTATTGCCGGAATAGTAATGTTTAGCATTGCCAGTGGAAATAGTCAAACAGAATATACAGAAAAGACCGGAGATAGCCCCTACGAGCAAGTACTTTTAGCCTGCGCCAAGAACGGCCTCGGCCATATAACGGTCTATGAACTTCCTCTCAATGCTTCCGAGTTCCGCAAACTCGAGCCCAACACCCGAAAACCTGCTCTTTAACATAAGGCTGCCGGTATTCCAGCGCGCAACACACGGCACGCAAAGCCTGTCGCAACCGATAGAGGGCAGGGAAAAATCGACATTTATGCTGCTCCCGACCGGTATCTCGGTATCGGCATGCAGAAATATCCCGTTCCTGCATATGTTGAGTATGGTGCCGCAGTCCCTGCGCCCGTTAGACACAAAAGAGGCCGGGATGGCGCCGTAAACCCTGTCCTTTGCGCGCTTGGACGGCATGTCCGGGAATAGGTGCCTGTTTATGGCCGACATTATCGCGGCATGCGGCTGGTTCTTGGATATGATGCAAGGCGCGTAA